>NZ_JBAUSA010001273.1:0-3126 GCF_049581465.1 Caballeronia sp.
CCTTCGGGGGAGATCTCCTGGACCCGATCTTCGTCCGCAACATATAGCACACGTTCCGGTTCGGCTCCTCCACTTACTGCCAAGAGATTGCCCAAGAGATTGCCAGCATAATTAAATGCAAAGACCCCTTTTTCACTGTTATTAGCTGAGCCCTCCACGCCTGCCTTACACGTATCTTTCGAAACGGCAGTACAGAGATTCCTTTCAGCTTCACCGGATCCAGATGTCTGGTCCTCGGTTTCATTGACTTCCTTGCCGACCATCAGCAGAAGCTGACCACTCGACGTGTACTCATCAACCCGAAAATTTTCAGAGTCGAGCACGTAGACATCGCCGGTCATTGGGTCAACTATCAAGTCCTGCGGATCGTCAAGGGCGGTAGCCACGGCGCCGGCCAGACCAGGCTTGCATCTCGCTCCTGTATTTTTGATTTCTTCCTCCGTACACACGTCGCCTTTGGTAGTCGCGTTAACTTCCTCGCCAAACGTCAGAACGAATTCTCCAGCATCGGTGAACTCTTGAACACGATGATTCGCCTGGTCGCCAACATATATATTCCCAGAAGGAGCGCTCGCCACACTCTCCGGATAGCTGAACGAACCGGCAGCACCGCCTCTACTTCCTGGCTGGCATTCATCTCCGGAGACGACAGTGCAGACATCACCTTTTGTGGTCTTATTGACTTCCCCGCCGATATGGCTGGAAAGGATCAGCTTGACAGGAGCTTCAGCGCGCGCGCTTGCTGCTGCGACAAACAAAGAACTCGTCGCGAGAATTGAGATCAGGAAACCGAAAAACTTTGTGTATAAGCTCATTTCCTTGTGTCCTCCCTGCGTAGTGCGCTTCCATTCGCTCCGGCAACGCTGGCATGTGGCCGAGACTTTCCTACCACGCTCTTCTTTTTGCTTGGACAGCCGCTCACCGTTATCTGCGTGCTCTGTTTGATGACCAAGCCATTCTGCGCCACAAACTCTGTTGGCATCTTCAGCTTGCTTTGCTCCGTGCACAGATCTCCGTTTGCGGCAAGCGCCGAGTCCTTGCCTTGCGGCAGATACAGTTCAAATGTACTGACCGGCACGTCCGGCACGGTCTTGAATGCACTACTGGTTATACCGGCTTTGCTGATGAAGGTCGTCCCGGTCAAATCGACCCGTACTCCGTCCCCTTGCAACACCACAATCAAGGAGGGGAATTCTTCGCCTCCATGGGACACGAAGTAGACGGGCCCCACTAGGCCAACCGGCAACAGTGGTGTCCTGGCCTTCGCGATTCCAACGATCGAACCGGAGGGACAGTCGGCGGGATTCGCTTCAAAGGTCGCCGCCGGACACGCCTTTTGCAGGGTGCTCAACCGCGACGGAAGTTGCTTTGGCAGGTCGACCTTGACGCGTGCGATATTCGCCTCCTTGCCCACCGATCCTGCGGGATACGACAGCTTTACATCAAGCCCGGCGCCCTTTGCGCGGCTGGTTCGCCCACCAACGCTCACGGTGAACCTGGGCTTGAAGGCCAGCGCTCTACACCCTCCTGCGGCGAATGGGCTCGTCACTTCGGTCACGGCGCCTTCAGCCCCAGACACCAATGCGCTGATCTTCTGTGCCGCGCAGTTCGTCGGGTTGAACATGAAGTTGGGCCTGTCGATATCGACCGTGATCCTGCGTAGACGCAGCGGAACGCCGAAGATGATCTGCGGCACGGCGTATGGACCGGCTTCGTCCGTGGTTATCGTAAGCGTGCTTGTCTGGCGATCGACGTTGATCCTCGCTCGCACCACCACCAGACCCAGATTGAAGGGCCCGGCGACGACATGCGTAACGATGCTCAGGCCGAATGGCGCGCCTTTGTAGGGCCCCGTGAGATAGACGTCTCCTTCGATTTCAAAGGGGTGCGAACCGGCGCCCGATGCGACTCGGGTCGTTCCGATCTTGGCGCTTTCCGGGCACGTACCCGCGTCGGCCTGCGGTTCGCCGCACAACGGAACCCTGGAAAGCATTCCCAGCAGACCCGCGGGCGTATGTACCTGAATGCCCTTCACATACTGTTCACGATCTTCACGCGTCATATTCATCGTGAAAGAGGTAAATGCGCCGGCCTGAGCAGAGACGGTCCCGGCCGCGAAGGCGGGATGAAGCGCCGGTGGGCTCGCGCAGCCTTCGACGTCGAAGTATGACAGCGCCGTACCGTCAGGGGTGCCCGCCGTCGCCAGTCCCGCCGGAGTAATTCCCGGCGTACTCCACGGCGTGAAATCCGCCGTCGTGATGGCGCGCTCGCAAGCCGCTGGATTGTCGATCGGCGCTCGCGGACCGCCATTCAGATGGATTCTCAATTCGCTGAACGGCGCCTGAGGCGTGTCTGAAGCCGTGGTCGTCAGCTGGCCGGTGGCGGGGTTCGCGTGAGTTTCAAGCGGCACCTTGAAATGTATCCCCGTATCGGCGAGTTCACCAGTACCGCCAAGTTCAAGATACAGCCGGTACAGGCTTCCATCGCGCGCGTCTTCCTCAGTGCAGACCGGTTGGCCCGATCCGCCACACCCGGGTCTCGCCAGATAGACATGGCCCTTGACCGGGATCGGCAGGAAAGGCGTAATCGCTTCCGCCGTCCCCACGGTAGAAGCGGCAGGGCAGTGACCTGCCGCCAATTGCAGTTCCCCACTGGCCCCAATTTCTTCCGATTCTGGGCCAGTGATGTTGATTCCTTCGGAGCCGAATTCATTACATGCCTGGATGCCGTCGACTATCCCTGGCGAGATCGACATGCCCTCCGGCAGCGTCAGGGTCGAGTTGCGGAGCTGAGGCGTGGCGGTCGATTCCGGAGTTTCACTCAGCGGTATCTGCAAGCCGATCGCCAATTCCACGGGTTCGTCCGCAAGTAGCGTATTCGGGTGTACTTCGATCGAGGGGTTGAAACGCAACAGATCACAACCTGTGGCCGCGGGCAGGGTAGATTCAGCTTCGGCATATCCTGAGTATTTGCCTTCGGACACGCTTCCAGGTTCCTGCCAGGAGTCGGCACGCAACACGGCGGTCTCAGGACCGGCTGAGCAGTCAGTGGGCATCGTCACGAATGGTGTTGGCTTGACTCCCGCGTGTTGACCGCCATCTTCGCAGGCAAAGGGGGCGTTTGCAC
>NZ_JBAUSA010001274.1:0-5967 GCF_049581465.1 Caballeronia sp.
CGGCATTCGTGCGCGCGGTGCGCGAAGCGGATGCCGGATGATTTGACCGTGTCGAGGCGCCACGCCTCCACGTACCGAGAGAGTGACGTAATGTATAACTTACCAGACGATCGAGGCCATTTCGGCCCTTATGGCGGCGTTTTCGTGTCGGAAACGCTCGTTCATGCACTCGATGAACTTCGCGATGCCTATGCGCAATGCAGCAAGGATCCGGCATTTATCGCGGAATACGAATATGAGCTGAAGCACTACGTCGGCCGTCCGTCGCCGATCTATCACGCCAAGCGGTGGAGTTCAATGCTGGGCGGCGCGCAGATTTACCTCAAGCGCGAAGACCTGAATCACACGGGTGCGCACAAGGTGAACAACGTGATCGGCCAGGCGCTGCTCGCCCGCAAGATGGGCAAGCCACGCGTGATCGCGGAAACCGGCGCGGGACAGCACGGCGTTGCCACCGCGACCATCGCGGCCCGTTTCGGCATGGAATGCGTCGTGTATATGGGTTCGGAGGACGTGCGGCGGCAGGCGGCGAACGTTTATCGGATGAAGCTACTCGGGGCGACCGTGATTCCTGTTGAATCCGGCTCGAAGACGCTGAAAGACGCGCTCAATGAAGCCATGCGCGACTGGGTCACGAACGTCGAAAATACGTTCTACATCATCGGCACCGTCGCCGGCCCGCATCCTTATCCCATGATGGTGCGCGATTTCCAGCGTGTGATCGGCGATGAATGCAAGGTGCAGATGCCCGAGATGACCGGGCGCCAGCCCGACGCGGTGATAGCGTGTGTTGGCGGCGGATCGAATGCAATGGGCATCTTTTATCCGTATATCGAAGATAAAGACGTTCGGCTCATTGGCGTTGAAGCAGCGGGCGATGGCATCGCGACGGGGCGCCATGCAGCTTCCCTGATCGGTGGAATCCCGGGCGTGCTGCACGGCAATCGGACCTATCTGTTGCAGGACGAGAACGGCCAGATTATTGAGACGCATTCGATTTCGGCAGGTCTCGACTATCCCGGCGTGGGTCCTGAACATGCCTGGCTAAAGGACGCTGGCCGTGCGGAATACGTGGGAATCACCGACGAAGAAGCACTGAAGGGATTCCACGATTGCTGCCGGATCGAAGGGATTATCCCGGCGCTTGAATCGTCGCATGCGCTGGCTTACGCAGCGAAGCTTGCACCCTCGTTGCCAAAGGACAAGATCCTGCTCGTGAACCTCTCGGGTCGTGGCGACAAGGACATGCATACGGTCGCCGAGCGATCGGGCATCACGTTCTGAGCCCGCCCCGGATGCGCGAACCCGCCGATACCGCGAGACCTGACAATGCCGCAAATAGCGGCATTGTGTTGCATCACCGCGATTTCCTCGCCGACGCGGTCAACGTGCCGGACGGCTCCATCGACCTGATCGTTGCCGATCCGCCTTACGGTTTGGGCAAGGATTATGGCAACGATTCGGACATGCGTTCCGGCGACGCTTTCCTCGACTGGACCTATGGCTGGCTCGCGCTCGCGATTCCGAAGCTCAAAGCGAGCGGATCGCTGTATATCTTTTGCACGTGGCAATACGCGCCGGAGATTTTCGTGTTCCTCAAGCGCCGGCTCATGATGGTCAACGAGATCGTGTGGGACCGGCGGGTGCCCAGCATGGGCGGCACGACGCGCAGATATACGTCGGTGCACGACAACATCGGTTATTTCGCGGTATCGAAGGATTACTTCTTCGATCTCGATCCGATCCGCATTCCTTACGATGCAGTGACGAAAAAGGCCCGATCGCGAAAGTTGTTCGAAGGCAGCAAGTGGCTTGAGATGGGCTACAACCCGAAAGACCTATGGTCGGTGTCGCGACTGCACAGGCAGCACGCAGAGCGGGTCGATCATCCGACGCAAAAGCCGCTGGAGATCGTCGAACGCATGGTTCTCGCCAGCTGCCCGCGCGGTGGCCGCGTGCTTGACCCGTTCATGGGCAGCGGCACGACAGCGGTTGCGTGTGCCCGTCACGGCCGCGAGTTTGTCGGGTACGAAATCAACGCCGACTATCACGGAATTGCCCAGCAGCGCGTTGCCGGCGTCCGGCCGGTTCTGGTTGTCGCGGAGCCCGCCGCCGCTGTCGATGCCGCTTCGATCGAACAGGGTTAGCCCGGGCCGAAGTCACCGCTAAAAACATGCTAAAGCGCGCAACGTCGCGCAAAGAGACCTGATCATGTCACGAATCAAAAGCACATTCGCCGCCCTTGCCGAGCAGGGCAAGAAGGGCTTGATCCCGTTCATCACGGCTGGAGATCCGAACCCTGAGCAGACCGTTGAATTCATGCACGCGCTTGCCAAGGGCGGCGCGGACGTCATCGAACTGGGCGTCCCGTTTTCCGATCCGATGGCCGATGGCCCCGTGATCCAGCGTTCGTCCGAGCGAGCCCTCGCACGCGGCGTGTCGCTGACGAGCGTTCTCGCCGACGTAAAGCGTTTCCGCGAGACCAATGACACGACGCCCGTTGTCCTGATGGGCTATGCGAACCCGATCGAGCGGATGGGCACCGAAGTCTTCGCCCAAGCCGCAAAGGCCGCGGGCGTGGATGGCATTCTGGTGGTCGATTACCCGCCCGAGGAAGCCGTGGAATTTAGCCAGTCGATGCGCGCGGCCGGCATCGATCCGATCTTCCTGCTCGCGCCGACCTCCACCGATGAGCGCATCGCGGCGGTCGGCAAGGTGGCGAGCGGCTATGTGTATTACGTATCGCTGAAAGGCGTGACCGGATCGGCAAATCTGGACGTGGCGAGCATCGCGAGTAAAATCCCGGCCATCAAGAAGCATGTTGCGGTGCCGGTCGGCGTCGGTTTCGGCATTCGCGACGCCGATACGGCGCGCCGGGTGGCTGACGTATCGGACGCCGTGGTGATTGGCAGCCGGCTTGTGCAATTGCTGGAGGAAACGGCTCCGGAGAAGGCTGCGGAGACGTTGACGCGGTTTATCGCCGAGATTCGCGCTGCACTCGATTCTGCAAAATAACCTCGTGGTTGCGGGCTAAAATGCTGCAAACCACGCGAACAGGAAGGAAACACGATGAGCTGGCTCGACAAACTGTTACCGCCGAAGATCAAGCAAACGGATCCGAAAAGCCGCAAGGGCATTCCGGAAGGCCTCTGGATCAAGTGTCCGTCGTGTGAAGCGGTGCTGTACCGCAATGACGTCGAAGCGAATCTCCACGTCTGCCCGAAATGCAGTCATCACATGCGCATTGGCGCGCGCGAACGGCTGGATGGTCTTCTCGATCCGGAAGGCCGTTATGAGATTGGTCAGGAAGTCTTGCCTGTCGACGCCTTGAAGTTCAAGGACAGCAGGAAGTACCCGGACCGGCTGAAGGAAGCGATGGAAGACACGGATGAAACGGACGCAATGGTTGTCATGGGTGGTGCAATCCATACCATTCCGGTCGTGACTGCGTGTTTCGAATTCTCGTTCATGGGTGGATCGATGGGTTCGGTGGTCGGCGAACGGTTCGCTCGCGGCGCGCGCAACGCGCTTGAACAGCGCACGCCGTTTATCTGCTTCACGGCGTCGGGTGGCGCGCGGATGCAGGAAAGCCTGCTTTCGCTGATGCAGATGGCCAAGACGACAGCCATGCTGACCAAGCTTGCCGAAGCGAAACTGCCGTTTATTTCCGTTCTCACTGACCCTACGATGGGCGGTGTTTCTGCGAGTTTCGCGTTTTTAGGCGATGTTGTGATCGCGGAGCCGAAGGCGCTGATCGGATTTGCCGGGCCGCGCGTGATCGAGCAAACGGTGCGCGAGAAGCTGCCGGAAGGGTTTCAGCGCTCGGAGTTTCTGATTCAGAAGGGCGCAATCGACATGATCGTGGATCGGCGGAAAATGCGCGAGGAGATCGCGCGGTTGATCGCGCTGTTGATGTTGCAGCCGGCGGATTCAGTGGCATAGGGCGCTGGCGCTTGGGGGGTGGTTTTGGGGGTTCTGCTTGCGGCGAGTGTGGGGATAAGGCGGAGTCCTCCTGCTTACGTGGTCGGTCTGCTTAAGTCGGATTTTCTTGCTTATTTCTGTTAGCCCCTATCCGGGGCGGGACTTCATTTCTTTTCAAACGCGAAAAGAAACGAAGCAAAGAAACGCGTTCAAACCGCGAATACCTAAGTGTCCTCGTCGGTCACTTCAGGTTTTTGGCACGAACGTAGCACAGCCCCCACGCATCAACCCGCACTTGAACACCCCCCTCAAGCACTAACGGCGCTCACGCGCTTCGCCTCTACAGCCCTAATTTCGTTGGGGGTACTGCGCCAGGGGTCAACGAAAAAAGCCAAGCAAATACCGCCCATGCTGATCGTTGCCGCTAGCAGATGGACTCCATCCTCGCCACACACCCACCGCTAGCAGACCCGCCCAAACCGAGCCCGCCCGTCTATTCCCCATAAGTAACTCCCCAACCGCGCAGCCCAAACACCCCCCCCATGATTACTTTCCCATCCCTCGCCGCGTGGCTCGCGCACCTCGAAACCGCACATCCAGTCGGTATCGATATGGGTCTAACCCGTATCAGCCAGGTCCGCGATGCGCTCGGCCTCCAATTCACTTGCCCCGTGATTACGGTCGGTGGGACGAACGGCAAAGGTTCGACGTGCGCGGTCCTCGAAACCATCCTGCTGCGCGCGGGATATCGCGTGGGGTGTCATACGTCGCCGCATCTCCTCGAATTCAACGAGCGCGCGCGCCTAAATGGCATCGATGCCTCCGACGCCGACCTGCTCGAACACTTTGAAGCCGTGGAAGCGGCGCTGCTGAGCCTGCCGGTACCCGTTACGCTGACCTATTTCGAGTTCACCACGCTCGCGATCATGCGGCTCTTCGCTTCACGGGCACTGGACGCCGTGATCCTTGAAGTGGGCCTGGGCGGCCGCCTGGACGCCGTGAATATCATCGATACCGATTGCGCAATCGTGACGAGCATCGATATCGACCATACGGAATATCTCGGCGACACCCGCGAGAAAATCGGCTTCGAGAAAGCAGGCATCTTCCGGCCAGACACGCCCGCAATATGCGGCGATCCCTCGCCGCCGCAATCACTCATCGACCATGCAGCAGCAATCGGCGCGGACTTATGGCTGGTGGGCCGCGATTTTCGCTACGAGGTGCAAGCAGGTAACGAGCGCCAGCAATGGAGCTACATCGGACGGACACAGCGGCGCGCCGCGCTGGCCTATCCGGCCCTGCGCGGCGCAAACCAGTTGATCAATACGTCGGCCGCGCTCGCCGCGCTCGAAGCGCTGCGGGAGCGCATCCCCGTGTCGGCGCAGGATATCCGGCTGGGCCTCGCCAACGTCGAACTGCCCGGGCGCTTTCAGGTGGTGCCGGGCAAGCCGCAAGTCATTCTCGACGTCGCGCACAATCCGCACGCAGCGGCCGTGCTCGCCCAAAATCTCGGCAACATGGGCTTCTTCCCCTACACCTACGCCATCTTCGGTGCGATGGCGGATAAGGACATCGAAGGAGTCATTTCACATTTGAAAGGCGAAATCGATCACTGGAACGTGACCGGCCTGCCGACGCCGCGCGCGGCATCGGCGGCGATGCTGGCAGGCGCTCTGCGCGACGCCGGTGTCAACCAGGGACCCGACAGCAGCGTTACAGAATTCGATACACCCGCCGACGCTTTTCAAGATGCAGTAAAGCGATCGTCTGAAAATGATAGAATTTTGGTTTTCGGCAGTTTCCATACGGTGGCAGGTGTTATGGCCTACCGTAACTCGCAGCGCCATTGATCGGACGGTCGGCAAGCCTTCCGCACCAAGCCACACATGTCCTTTTTCTCGTTCGGCAAGAAAGACGACGCGCCTTCCAGTCGCGACGCATACTCCGACTCCCCGCGCGGCTCGCGTCAGACCGTCCGCACGGAACGCCTGACGCGCCGCAGCGAACGCACCGACGCGGACGCCATGATGCTGGACCCCACAC
>NZ_JBAUSA010001275.1:0-2176 GCF_049581465.1 Caballeronia sp.
CACCTCAATTCGAAAGATACGACATGAAGCTCAGATACCCCCTGTCGGTCGCAATTCTGATTACCACCTTATTTGCCATGAACGCGATGTATGGCGCGTCTTCCCACAAGGAACCCGCTGTCGCCCGCGCGAGCTTCCGTCCCGACGGTCAGATCGTGCTTCCAGTAGGCTACCGTCAATGGCAGCACGTCGGAACAAGATACAAGCCGGATGGACTCAAGATCCTGGACGGTCTGCCCGCAAAGACTCCGGAAGTGCTCAATGCTTACGTCCAGCCAAGCGCCTTCGAAATTTTCGAGAAGTCGGGCCAATGGCCCGACGGCACGCAGATCGTAAAAGAATTCAGCGCCGTGGAGGTGGGCGCCGGCTGCGACGGAAACACCCATGTTTGCACCAACGATCTGGGTCGCGGGCTCTATGAGTCGCATTTCAACGGACTCGGCATGATGGTGAAAGACGCTCGACGTTTCCCCTCAGCGCCGGGTCATTGGGGATATTTTAGCTTCGGACATAAACCGCCTCCGTACGACGCGGTCGCAACCGTTTCGCTGCGGGCTAGTTGTTCGTCGTGCCACGAGCGTCTCGCGACTGATACCGACTACGTGATCTCGCGCGCACACATCGGCCTTGACGACGGGCAGAAGCTGAGACTGCCTTTGCACGATTCAAAGCCGACACCGTGATACCGGTCGGCGCCGACAGGAATATCCGATTCGATATCGCACGCCTGTGCCGAAGGACAGCAACGCGACCTCTATTCGCGCTTGCTTCTTACACCGATGCGATCGCATCCGGAAGATGCTTAACCGTGACGTTGATCAATCAGGTTTCGTTGTCAGCTTGTTAGCCATCCACATCGCCGCGCTGGGCTCCACGTATGTTCCAGCGTCATCTGATGCACAGCGCCGCACAAAATAGTGTTGCCACGCCACGAGCGACGATCTGAAGGTCCTGACGCCCTTCCATGCCGGCCTGCTCTGAATCGTCAATGACCTGACCGGCATGGAACTCACGCGTGGTGAGGGCACTTGCCAGCATCAGCAGTTGAGCATCGTCGACAGAGTCAAACATTTCGACGCGCCGCAGCAGCCACCCCGCCAAGCCGACAGGCTCGACGCGGACCGCATCTACGGTCAAGCAGCGCAAGAAGATTCCGGACGCTGCCAAATGGCGCTGAGCAAGATCGAACAGTGCGTTGCGCGCATCGTTTTTCTTGGATAACTCGTCAACATAGCCGATGATTTCATATTCGATCGAACTGGCGGTGGCAACGCGCGCCTTGATCAGCGGCTTAGGCATGGGAAGGATATCGATCGCGCCAGTCGCGGCAAACTCCAGCGCGTGAATTACCCTGCTTGCGTGTTCCTCCGGTGCAATTTCAAGAACTACGGAGACGCCGTGCATTCGGGAAGGCTGACTATGATTCACGATGTTCGCTTTAGCGGCGACGCTGTTCGGAATCACCACGATGTTGCCGCGTGGATTTAACAGACTGGTCGCTCGCCAGTTGCTCTCGACGACCTCGCCTTCGATCTCGCCAATGAATACCCAGTCTCCAATCCGAAACGGTTCAGTCGCATTCAGGACCACGCGGGAAAAAACGTCCCCGAGCGTGCTTTGTATCGCGAGGCCAAGGATAACTGCAACGGCGCCCGAGGTCGCAAGCAAACCCCTCACCGGCATCTCGAGTACGTACGCAATACCCGCGACACCGGCGGCCACAAAGATGAGCGCGCTAAGAACATCATGAAACAGACGCTCCCGATTCCACGCCTTCGGCAAGACGTCCCTTCCAAGCAGGGTTGAAGCTACCCTCGCTGCCTGGAACCACCAAAGCAATTCAAGGCCTTGAGCTAGAACATGTACAAGCTTGTCCGCTACCCACGGAGCAGGCCCGAACGGGCTCATGCCCGATCTAAGCAGGACGTAGGTGAACGCACAAAATAGCAGTAGGCGCGCGGCGAGTCGAAGACGCTCGAACCGGGTGCCTAAGCCCCGCCATACTGCGAAGTCCGCAAGTAGAGCGGCAGCGCCCGTAATAATGTCGACATAAACGTGATACATGTCACTTCCTGAAAACATCCCGTCACTGATCACCCTTACTAGGCTGCCGCGCTGAGAGGCACGCAATCGGCAACAAACGGGCCGCCGCGTGTTCGCTGACGCTATTCAGTGA
>NZ_JBAUSA010001276.1:0-5556 GCF_049581465.1 Caballeronia sp.
AATGGAAGTGCCGCGCATCACCAAAATCACCCTGAACATGGGTCTTGGTGAGGCCGTCGCCGACAAGAAGATCATCGAAAACGCCGTTGGCGACCTGACCAAGATTGCGGGCCAAAAGCCCGTTATCACGAAGGCACGCAAGGCAATCGCTGGCTTCAAGATTCGTCAGGGCTACCCGATTGGCGCGATGGTTACGCTGCGCGGTCAAGCCATGTACGAATTTCTCGATCGTTTCGTGACAGTTGCGCTCCCACGGGTGCGTGACTTCCGGGGTGTATCGGGTCGTGCGTTCGACGGTCGCGGCAACTACAACATCGGTGTGAAAGAGCAGATCATTTTCCCCGAGATCGATTACGACAAGATCGACGCGCTGCGTGGGCTGAACATCAGCATCACGACTACCGCGAAGACTGACGATGAAGCGAAGGCACTGCTCGCCAGCTTCAAGTTCCCGTTCAGAAACTGAGGTTACCGTGGCTAAACTGGCACTGATCGAACGTGAAAAGAAGCGTGCCCGCCTGGCTGCAAAGTACGCTCCCAAGCGTACGGCGCTGAAGGCGGTCATCGATGACGCGAGCAAGTCGGACGAAGAGCGTTACGCCGCTCGTCTCGAGCTGCAACAACTGCCGCGTAATTCGAACCCCACTCGCAAGCGTAACCGCTGTGCGATTACGGGTCGCCCGCGTGGCACGTTCCGCAAATTTGGACTGGCCCGCAGCAAGATTCGCGAAATCGCTTTCCGCGGCGAAATCCCTGGCCTGACCAAGGCGAGCTGGTAATAGGAGATACGTAAATGAGCATGAGTGATCCTATCGCCGATATGCTGACTCGCATCCGCAATGCGCAGATGGTTGAGAAAGTGTCGGTGACAATGCCCTCGTCGAAAGTCAAGGTTGCGATTGCGCAGGTTTTGAAGGACGAAGGTTATATCGACGATTTCGCAGTGAAGTCTGAAGGTGCGAAGTCGGAATTGAACATCGCGTTGAAGTACTACGCTGGACGTCCGGTTATCGAGCGCATTGAACGCGTTTCGAAGCCTGGTCTGCGTGTGTACCGCGGTCGCAACGACATTCCGGTCGTCATGAACGGACTTGGTGTTGCAATCGTGTCGACGCCCCAGGGTGTGATGACCGACCGCAAGGCGCGCCAGACCGGCGTCGGCGGCGAAGTCCTCTGCTACGTCGCTTAAACCGAAAAGGAGAAGAAACATGTCTCGAGTAGGTAAAAGCCCGATTACGCTGCCGCAAGGCGCGGAAGTGGCTCTGAGCGGCGCTGTTATCACCGTCAAGGGCCCGCTGGGTACGATTACGCAAGCGGCTAATCCGCTTGTTACGGTAGCAAACGACAACGGCACGCTCAACTTCGCACCGGCTGATGAAAGCCGTGAAGCGAACGCGATGTCGGGCACGATGCGCGCCCTGGTGGCGAACATGGTGAATGGCGTTACGAAGGGTTTCGAGCGCAAGCTGACGCTGGTTGGCGTCGGTTATCGCGCGCAGGCGCAGGGCGACAAGCTGAATCTGTCGCTGGGTTTCTCGCACCCCGTGGTGCACGCGATGCCGGAAGGCGTCAAGGTTGAAACCCCGACGCAAACCGAAATCGTGATCAAGGGGATCGATAAGCAGAAAGTTGGGCAGGTTGCTGCGGAAGTTCGCGGCTACCGTCCGCCGGAGCCCTATAAGGGCAAGGGCGTGCGCTACTTCGGCGAAGTCGTCATCCTCAAAGAAACGAAGAAGAAGTAAGGGTGCGCAATCATGGATAAGACTCAATCTCGCCTGCGCCGCGCTAAACAGACGCGCGTTAAGATCGCTGAGCTGCAGGTCGCACGTCTGGCTGTGCATCGCACGAACACGCATATCTATGCGCAAGTGTTCTCGCCGTGCGGCACCAAGGTGCTGGCAAGCGCGTCGACGCTCGAAGCAGAAGTGCGTGCCGAACTGGCCGACAAGAGCGGCAAGGGCGGCAACGTCAATGCTGCGATCGCGGTCGGTAAGCGTATTGCTGAAAAGGCCAAGGCCGCCGGCGTCGAATCCGTCGCCTTCGATCGTTCGGGTTTTCGTTACCACGGCCGCGTGAAAGCGCTGGCTGATGCGGCACGCGAAGCCGGACTCAAGTTCTAAGGGAAGAATTCGTCATGGCAAAGATGCAAGCGAATGTAAAGGCTGAAGAACGCGACGACGGCCTGCGTGAAAAGATGATCGCGGTCAATCGCGTGACCAAGGTTGTGAAGGGCGGCCGGATTCTCGGTTTTGCCGCACTGACCGTGGTTGGCGATGGCGATGGCCGTATCGGCATGGGCAAGGGTAAAGCGAAGGAAGTTCCGGTTGCTGTTCAAAAGGCAATGGAACAAGCACGCCGCAACATGTTCAAGGTGCCGTTGAAGAACGGTACGCTGCAACACGAAGTGCACGGTAAGCATGGCGCATCCGCAGTCCTCCTCGCTCCGGCGAAGGATGGTACGGGTGTTATCGCCGGCGGCCCGATGCGCGCAGTGTTCGACGTGATGGGCGTTCAAAACGTTGTGGCGAAGAGCCACGGTTCGACGAATCCGTACAACCTCGTTCGTGCAACACTCGACGGCCTGCGCAAGCAGTCGACGCCGGGTGACATCGCGGCGAAGCGCGGCAAGTCCGTCGAAGATATTTTGGGCTAAGCCAGGTGGTCACCATGTCTGATAAAACTGTTGTCAAGGTTCAGCTCGTCAAGAGCCTGATTGGGACCCGCGAAACGCACCGTGCAACGGTGCGTGGTCTGGGCCTGCGCCGAATCAACTCGGTCAGCGAACTGCAGGACACGCCGTCGGTCCGCGGGATGATCAACAAGGTCTCGTACCTTGTCAAAGTCATCAGCTGAGCGGCTGACCAGCGATCAAGGAGTTGAATATGGATTTGAATAACCTTAAGCCGGCAGAAGGCGCGAAGCACTCAAAGCGTCGAGTTGGCCGCGGTATTGGTTCGGGGCTCGGCAAGACCGCGGGTCGCGGCCATAAGGGTCAGAAATCGCGTTCGGGTGGCTTTCATAAAGTCGGCTTCGAAGGCGGTCAGATGCCTTTGCAACGTCGTCTTCCGAAGCGTGGTTTTACATCGTTGACGCATGAATTTGTCGGCGAAGTGCGCTTGTCGGATATCGAAAAGCTGCCCGTCGATGAAGTCGATTTGCTGGCACTGAAGCAAGCTGGTCTGCTCGGCGTGCTCATTACGAGCGCAAAGATCATCAAGACGGGCGAACTGACGCGCAAGATCACGGTTAAGGGCCTCAATGCAACGAAGGGCGCCCGTGCCGCGATTGAAGCTGCTGGCGGCTCGTTCGCCGAGTAAGGTGCGCGAGTTGTTGTTCCTAGCGAAAGCATCGGAGAAGGTTCTTGGCTAATAGCCCGAGTCTCGCAAAATCCGGTCGAAGCGCGGCGAAGTTCGGCGATCTGCGCCGGCGTGCAATGTTCTTGCTGCTGGCGTTGATCGTCTACCGTATCGGTGCGCATATTCCGGTGCCGGGTATTGACCCGGATCAGCTGGCTAAGCTGTTCCAGAGCCAGTCAGGCGGCATTCTTGGCATGTTCAACATGTTCTCGGGTGGCGCGCTGTCGAGGTTCACGATTTTCGCGCTGGGGATCATGCCGTACATCTCCGCGTCGATCATCATGCAGTTGATGTCGATCGTTTCGCCGCAGATGGAAGCGCTGAAGAAGGAAGGGCAGTCGGGGCAGCGGAAGATTACGCAATACACGCGTTACTTCACCGTGGTTTTGGCTACTTTTCAGGCTTTCGGCATTGCGGTCGCACTGGAAAATCAGGCTGGACTCGTTATCGATCCCGGCATGGTCTTTCGGTTGACGACGGTGGTTACGCTGGTTACCGGCACGATGTTCCTGATGTGGCTTGGCGAGCAGATTACGGAACGCGGTCTGGGTAACGGCATTTCGATCATCATCTTCGGCGGTATCGCGGCGGGTTTCCCGAACGCGATCGGTGGTCTCTTCGAACTGGTTCGCACCGGTTCCATGAGCATCATCTCGGCGATCATTGTCGTTCTGCTGATTGGAGCAGTCACGTTCGTTGTTGTGTTCATCGAACGCGGCCAGCGCAAGATCCTGGTGAACTACGCGAAGCGGCAGGTCGGAAACAAGATTTACGGTGGGCAGTCGTCGCATTTGCCGCTGAAGCTGAATATGTCGGGTGTGATTCCGCCGATCTTCGCGTCGTCGATCATTCTCTTCCCGGCAACCATCCTGAACTGGTTCAGTTCGGGTACGCGGACGGGCTGGTTTGCGAACACGCTGCATAGCGTAGCTGAAGCGCTCAAACCAGGTCAGCCGGTGTATGTGTTGTTGTACGCAATGGCGATCGTATTTTTCTGCTTCTTCTACACCGCGTTGGTGTTCAACAGTAGAGAGACGGCCGACAACTTGAAGAAGAGCGGCGCGTTTGTTCCCGGGATTCGTCCGGGCGATCAGACGGCACGGTATATCGATCGGATCTTGACGCGTTTGACGCTGGCCGGTGCGATCTACATTGTGTTTGTCTGCTTGCTGCCTGAGTTTCTGGTCCTCCGCTGGAACGTTCCGTTCTATTTCGGTGGAACATCGCTCCTGATCATCGTTGTGGTGACGATGGATTTCATGGCGCAGGTTCAGTCGTACGTGATGTCGCAACAGTATGAATCGTTGCTGAAGAAGGCAAACTTCAAAGGCAGCAACGTCCCGATGCGCTAAATAGGGCCGTGTCCAGAGACAGCATGGTTCTGGGCAGCGGGTTCTAGGGCACATGTCCTGAAGGGAGCGGATGCGTTGCATCTGCTTCTCACGGGCGACAACGTAACGGTTGAATTGGCGCCTTACGGTCTGACTCGTGCACTGAGAGTGTCGCGGGCGAAGTGATTTGAAAAAAGGGTAATATCATGAAAGTGATGGCATCGGTTAAGCGCATTTGCCGCAATTGCAAGATCATCAAGCGCAAGGGCGTTGTGCGCGTGATTTGCAGCTCTGATCCGCGCCACAAACAGCGTCAAGGCTGAACGCCGCGCTTTTTGCTTGCGCTTTTTGTTTGAGGAAAAACAATGGCTCGTATCGCAGGGGTTAACATCCCGAATCACCAGCATACCGAAATCGGCCTGACCGCGATTTTTGGTGTCGGCCGCACGCGCGCTCGCAACATTTGCGTAGCGTCTGGTGTGGAATTCTCGAAGAAGGTCAAAGACCTCGACGACGCAGACCTCGAAAAGCTGCGAGAAGAAGTGGGTAAGTTCATCGTTGAAGGCGACCTCCGTCGCGAAGTGACGATGAATATTAAACGCCTGATGGACTTGGGCTGCTACCGTGGCTTGCGCCATCGCAAGGGCTTGCCCATGCGCGGTCAGCGCACGCGTACGAATGCCCGTACACGCAAGGGTCCGCGTCGTGCAGCGCAATCGCTGAAGAAGTAAGCGGAACTGATAGTTACAGGAAAACGTAATGGCTAAGGCTTCGAACAACTCCGCGGCGCAACGCGTTCGCAAGAAGGTCAAGAAGAACGTCGCCGAGGGCGTGGTTCACGTTCACGCGTCGTTCAACAACACCATCAT
>NZ_JBAUSA010001277.1:0-5114 GCF_049581465.1 Caballeronia sp.
CCCCTGTTCGGGGCGGAACTTCATTTCAAACGCGAAAAGAAACGAAGCAAAGAAACGCGTTTTAAACCGCCAACATTTAAGTGTCGTCGTTGCTCACTTCGCGTTTTTGGCACGAACGTAGCCCGGCCCTCACACATCAACGCGCAGTCGAACACCCACCTCTTATCAAAAGGCCCCCCACACGCTTCGCTTCCAACGCTCAAAGTGGCGAAATCCCGGGCGCCGGCTGTCCCGCTGTCCGCTACCCGCTGACCTACTGACATACAAACCTAGTGACTTATTGACCCGCCGACCGCCGACCGCCGACCCGAATGGAGTATTGGTTCGCGCGTGTTCGACGCGTGCTTATTCAGAGATGTGGCTTATGCCGGTGTTGTACTTTTTGCGCGCTGGAGGCGAAGCGTGTGCGTGCCGGTGGTGCTTGAGAAGGGTGTTCGACTGCGGGTTCATGCGTGGGGGTGGTACTACGTTCGTGCCAACAGCTTGAAATGAGTGTTGAGGACACTTAAGAATTGGCGGTTTAAAACGCGTTTCTTTGCTTCGTTTCTTTGCTTCGTTTCTTTTCGCGTTTGAAAAGAAATGAAGTTCCGCCCCGAACAGGGGCTAACAGAAATAAGCAAGAAAATCCGACTTAAGCAGAACGACCACGCTGGCAGAAGGACTCAATGCTCGCCCCACACTCGCCGCGAACAGCATCCCTCAATCTAGCCCCATACTCGCCGCGAGCAGCCCCCCTTACCCGAGCCCCGCACCCTCCGCGATCAGCGCCCCCCTCTAACCTCCTTCCACCCGCACGGCACCGCCCCTCTCACGCCCCGACAATCCTTCCCGCAACCCACGGCCCAGCCACTCGTTGGCGAACCTCGTACATGGCTCCTCCACCCGCCGTGTGGTAAATCTCGCTCCAGCATAAGCGACAGCGGTAGCAACAACCATCGAAGCCCCAAAAACCACAAGCGGAAAATCCCCCGCGAAATCGTCGACTGCATCGATCCGGAGCACGGCCCGAACACCCAGTATCGCGATGAAATGCCAGACATAAATGCCAAAACTATTGCGCCCAAGCGCCACGACGGCAGGCGCCCGCAAAAACGGCTGAGATGCCCGGGTCATCAATAACATCGAGGCAGCCGTTGTCATCGCCGCAAAGGTCGGCGCGAGTACGTGGGCCAGTCCACCCCCGGTACCAGCGAAAAACATCGCAGCAGCCATCGCTGATCCGCCCACTGCTAGCGCCGCGCACGCACGCCCCGACAACATCGCATCGCCAATTAAAAATCGCCTGCCCACATGCCAAACCCAAAACCCGACGATAAAACACGACAACTGCGTAGGCGGCCAAAAATAAAAATACTCGTTATTCACAATACGGCACGCAGGGCCGCCATCGCACGCACCGAAATACCAGAATGTCGCCGAACTCAGCGCCGCCAGCGACGAGACCACAATCAACCCGCGCGTCGTCCGGCAAACGAAAACCAGAAACGGCGCAATGGCGTAGAAAAACATCTCGACGCCAATCGACCACCCACCCGGCACGACACTATCAATGGCCGACGGAAACCATGAGTGGATAAAAAGCAGGTTGAGAATCACATCGGAGAAATCGTGCGGCTCCTGTATATGACCGTGCGCGAGGTGAAGGACATATTCAACCGCGCTGTATCCGACTACCGCGAGATAGTAGAGCGGCGCAATCCGCGCAATTCGCTTCACATAGAAACTCAGCAGTACTTGGCGCATGCCACCAAGGCGATGCGCGTCATGCTGGATCGACGCGGCTATCGTGATCGCGCTAATCACAAAAAAACACTGCACGCCATACTGACCCAGATTCGCAAGCGTGTCGATCCACACAGGACCGGTAACCATCCACGGCGCAAGATGCACCGCGATCACACCTAGGACGGCAAGCGTGCGCCCGGCGTCGAGGGCGGCAATGCGAGGGGCCGTCGTCATAGGCGCGCCTGCGCCATAACGGTCGACGAACGGCACGCCCCCGCGCCGCAGTATTCAAGCGCTTCCATAATAATTCCCGGACAACAAGTTGGAATCGTCCGATATCAATCGGACGACCTGGGCAGACGAGGATTTATACGAGTTGCCTTAAGTCAGGCGACGTGCGTGGGAACCACAGGCACTTCCATTTCGCCTTTGCGCTTTGCCGGGAACAGCGCGTCGCGAATCTTGAGGAACGGGAACTCGACCGCGCGGGTGGTCACGTACCCGATCACGATCGCAATGCAGAACTGCGCGCTCAGCACGAGCGCCCACGCAACCAGTGGCGGGACGTGCATGGCGGCGGCCTTGTTAATCAATATGTCGCCGGGAGCCAACGCAAGCGAATGCCACAGGTAGATGCCGTACGAATACACACCGATCCACGCCACTGCGCGATAAGCCCGCGAGTCACGGATCGAGCCCGAGTACTCAAGCGCAAGCACGATCGCCGCGGCGAAGCCTATCGCCTGAATGGTGTAGCCAATGCTTTCATCGAGCGCAAGGTGCTTTGTGGCCAACACGAGCCACGCGATCAACGCGCCGACCATGGCGAAGAGCAGCCACTTTTTATCGGCAAATTTCTTGTAGACCGCAGGCTTCATCCAGTAGAAAGCCGCGAGGATCACGCCGAAAAGCAAACTGTCGATGCGGTACTGCGTCTGGTAAAACGCAGCGTCGAGGTCGCCATTGGACACCACCGCGCAGCGCGCGATCAGCACCAGGCCGCAGAGGGCCAGCAAGGTCGCGATGATCGCGTTCGCACCCACTTTGAAGCGCACGAAGAGCAGCAGCAGCGCGGGCAGGAACAGGTAGAAATGCTCTTCGACAGCGAGGCTCCAGGTCTGGTTGATCGACGTCCCGAGGTAGTTCTGCAAGTGTGTCAGGTTCTGGATCAGGAAGGTATCGGTGGGATGCCTGCCCGCGAACACATGGAACAGGATCAGTACGTAGTACGCAGGCCAGATCTTGAAGATACGTCGAATGATGAAACGCCGCGCATCGATGCGCCCGGATTCCGAATACTGTTTTAAGAGCAGTCCACCCACGAGAAAACCACTGAGCGTAAAGAACAGGTTGACGCCTTCACGCCCAAAACTCTTCAGCGGATATTCAATAACGCTAACAAACGAATAGCCGGTCTTGACCGAGTGAAAATGAAACCCCATGACGGCGATGATCGCGATTCCCCGGACGAAATCGAGCTCGATTGTCCGGTTCATGGTTCGCTGCGTACGTGGTTTTCCAAACAAGCCCATGGGGACCCCCTCGTGATTCCAACCTGTCTCTTGGTATGGTGTGACTGACTCTTCGGGCGTGAAATGCGCCGCCGCGCAAAACAATCTTCGGTCCCTGAATCTTCGTCTGACAGCACCGGTTTCATCCGCCAACATCACGCCGTTCGCAGCCAGCCAATGCGGCCTGTCGCACGCGCGCGACGCTTGACCGCGCGAGAGCCGCGAGTATTGAGCAACGCTGCGAATACCCCTTGAATCAGAGCGAATCCGGTGTTCCTCACACGGTCGAGTGCGGTGCAGCACACATGGGTTTTCGCCTATTGAAGACGAAGACTAGTGCTTTCCCGCCGCGTGCCATGCAGCCAATTCCGCCACTGATATATTCCGACGAACTAGCCATTCCCGCCGCTGGCGCGGCTTTTCATTGCGCCGAAACAAATGGGTCGGAATCGGTTTCTACAATGCGCGCTATGCGTTCTAAACAACGGAGTGAATGTGTTCCGCAAGGCATGCTTGGAACACCTGGCGTCAAACATGCATCGTCAAAAACCGCGTTGAGCATTCGAGTTGAAACGCGAGGCGTCACACTGAGAGCTGAAAGAGAGACTAGCCATGCGCAACAAGTACACGACCCTCTGGATCTGGTTGTTTATCTTCCCTCTCGCGCTCGACTATAAGGCGGCGGAGGACGGCGGCAACCACCTGATGCAGGTCCTTATCACGCTGCCTGTGCTCGCTACCGGGCTGATCCTCTGGCTGATCGCGCCGAGCTTCACGCGCCGCTCGCGGCTGCGCGTAGCGATCACGGCCGCTACGGTGCTAACGGTTGTCGGCAGCATCGTCGCGCAGGTTTTGCAGGGCAACGACTTTGGCAACTACATGCGCACGTTGCTGCCCTTCGGCCTGTTCCTGCTTGGCTATCTTGCGGCGTGCCGGCCGTGGCAAGCCGACCGTATCGAACAATTCGAAAAGGCGCTCTTCTGGTCGATGACCGTCTCACTTGTATTCAGCTTCATCTACGGCATGTTGACCAGCGGCGGTCCGCTCGAAGACGTTCGCTACCGCATTGTTTCGGTCACGTTTCTCGGATTGCAGGGCGTGATCCTGCATCAGTTCGTCGTCGCCAAGCGCATTACCAAACTCACACTCGCCATTTTCCTTGGCACCATCCTGATCGAATTGCTGAGCGTCACGCGCAGCCTGCTCGTAGGCACCGTCCTGCTATTCGTGTTCGCGACGTGGCTGTCGGCACCGTCGCCGCGCCACCTGGTGAAAGCAGGCATGCGCGCGCTGATGACTGGCGCACTGATCGCGGCCATGGCCGCCGGTGCAGCCATGTTTTTCCCGGACGTAGCCGAGCACTGGTCGCAGCGAATCTTCATATCGCAGGAAGTGACTTCCGGACGCGATCCGACCACCGTCACCCGACTTGCCGAGATGAAGAACCAGTACGATCAGGTCACTTCCTCACCGACTGCGCTGATTGCCGGAAAGGGTTACGGTGCAATCTATCGATATTCTCCCGAGTACCTGCCCGAGCTCGCCGGACAGTTTTCCGCGAAGGATTTCTACGCGATCAAGGAATGGGCCGCGGGCCACAATTTCTGGGTCTATCAGTTCTTTGCCGGCGGCCTGCTCTTCGGCCTGCTGTTGCCGCTTGCTTTGCTGGTTGCCCTGGTCGTGGGAGCGGTAGCGTATCGCGTATGGCGGCGGCGGGTGCCTGACATGTTGTACCTCCCGGTAATGGGACGAGCGTTGCTGTTACTGGCCGGCTTGCCGGCGACGTCGATCGGCGGTAATCCGCTTGGTCCGCGTTACTCGGGGCTGGTGTTTGGCGTCGCGCTCGGCCTGCTGGTCGCGACCTACACGCGGATCTCC
>NZ_JBAUSA010001278.1:0-1558 GCF_049581465.1 Caballeronia sp.
CGTTTGGATCGCTTGCCGCCCCCGAGTAATCCGTCAGCGCGATCGCAGGAATCCGCGCCAGTCGCGCGTCCCCGTGCAACCGTTCGATCAACGCACGGCTCTCCGCGCCCGGCATGTTGATATCGCACACCAACAGGTCAATCAGCTCGCGTTCGAGCACCTCGATCGCCTCGTCCGAGCCATGCGCGATCACCACGTCCAGACCCTCGAGTTCGAGCAGCGCTGCGAACCCACTCGCGGTCTCCTGATCGTCGTCGACTATCAGCAAACGCAATCCGCTCAACGCCGCGCCGCGCTCCGTATCGCCATCGGCACTGCCTGCCCTGTCTTCTACTGCCGGCAAAAAAACACTCATCGTGCTGCCGCGCCCCGCGCCATCCGAACGCGCAAGCACTCGCCCCGCATGCATCTCCGTGAGTTGCTTGACAAGCGCCAGCCCAATGCCCATGCCGCCGCCGGTCTTGCGGCGCGCGTCAAGCCCCTGCGAAAACATCTCGAAGACATGCGGCAGCATCGTCGCCTCGATACCCTGCCCCGTATCGGTCACGTCGATCTGCACTTCGCCGTTGTCGCGCGTCAGCCGCACCGCGACGGCGCCACCCCGTGGCGTGAATTTGAGCGCATTGCTCAGCAGGTTCCAGACGATCTGATCGAAGCGCACCGGATCGACCTTGGTCCAGACGGGCTTGTCGATACCCTCGAACGACAGCGCAATGCCGCGCGACGCGGCGTCGGCTTCGACGGCGTCGGCGATCGTCGCCAGCATGGCCGAGATATCGACCATGGTCAGGTTCAGCGCCAGCTTTCCCGTACGCACACGCGACAGGTCCAGCAAGTCGTCAATGATCTTCGCCTGACCCATCACAGCCCGCTGGATCGCGTCGGCGGCAAGCTGGATAGCCGGCACGCCGCGCGCTTCCGGAATCCGCGGCAACATCTCCGCCTTCACGTGAATCAGGTTGAGTGGATGCTTCAGCTCATGCGAGAGAACCGCAAGGAAATCGTCCTTCAGGCGATTGGCAGCCTCCGCCTGCGCAAGGACCAGGCGTTCCTGCGAAAGTTGCTGCTGGCGCGCGTCGTCCTGGGTCTTGCGCTCCGTCAGATCGCGCAGGATCTTGGCAAAGCCCGTGAATTTCGGATCGGACAGCGGCGTCACCACCCCGCTGCAATACACTTTTCGGCCGCCTTTCGCCACTAGCCAGCGGTCGTCATCCGCGCGATTTTCCCGGCGGGCGAGGTCGCGCTCCCGATCGGCCACGCGATTGACCTGATCCTGCACTGAAAAAATCACATCGATATTCTGGCCGACCGCTTCGTCTTCCGTATAGCCGAACACGCGCTGGGCGCCCGCGTTCCAACTGACTATCCGGCCTCCGGGATCCTGCACGATGATCGCGAAGTCATTGGTCGTCTGCGCCGCAAGCCGCAAGCGCTCCTCCCCGGCGCGCGCGCTGGCTTCGGCATGCCGCCGCGCCGTGATTTCGATCAGGCTCAGCACCGCGCCGTCGATGCGATCGTCGGCTGTCCGGTAAGGCAGCAGGCGCGCGATGAACCAGCG
>NZ_JBAUSA010001279.1:0-11813 GCF_049581465.1 Caballeronia sp.
GAGTGGGTGCTCGCGATCGGCTCCCCGTTCGGGCTCGACAACACGGTGACGGCCGGCATCGTCAGTGCGAAGGGCCGCGACACGGGTGACTACCTGCCGTTCATCCAGACCGACGTAGCCGTGAATCCCGGTAATTCGGGTGGTCCGCTGATTAACATGGCGGGCGAGGTCATTGGCATCAATTCGCAGATCTATAGCCGCACGGGTGGCTTCATGGGGATTTCGTTCGCGATTCCTATCGACGAAGCCATGCGCGTCGCCGATCAACTGAAGACCTCAGGTAAGGTGGTGCGTGGCCGGATCGCGGTGGCGATTGGTGAAGTGACGAAGGAAGTGGCCGATTCGCTTGGCTTGCCGAAGGCGCAAGGCGCGCTGGTGAGCAGTGTGGAATCAGGTGGCCCGGCCGATAAGGCGGGCGTCCAGCCGGGCGACATCATCACGAAATACAACGGCCACGACGTCACCACGGCGACCGATTTGCCGCGTATGGTCGGCGACACGCCGCCGGGTACGAAAGCCACGATCACCATATGGCGCAAGGGTCAGTCGCGCGACCTGCCGATCACGATCGCGGAAATGCAACCCGATAAGGTCGCCAAGGCCGAAGCCACCAAGCCGCCGCCGCCCAAGGAGCGCGCGAGCAATACGCTTGGCATCGCGGTGAGCGACATTCCGGCCGACCAGAAGAAGTCGCTGAAGCTCACCAACGGCGTGATGGTCGACGCGGTAGAGGGACCGGCGGCGCGCGCAGGCTTCGAAAAGGGCGACATCATCCTGCGCATCGGCGACACGGACATCACGAGCGCGAAGCAGTTTGACGCGGTCGCGCAGAACGTCGATCCGAGCAAGATGGTCGCTGTGCTCGTGCGTCGCGGCGATAACACGCAGTTCGTGCCGCTGCGTCCCCGCGCGTCCACGCAGAAGTGATGGCCCGCCCCGCGCTCACGGTCTATGGGCGCGCGTGGTGCCATCTTTGCGACGATTTACGCGCCGAACTCGCGCCGATTGCGGCGGAGTTTGGCGTGGCAATAAATGTGATCGATATCGACACCGATCCCGCGCTCGAAGCTGTCTACAACGAACTCGTACCCGTCCTCATGTTTGAGGGCGCCGAGCTCAGCCGATATCGTCTTGACGCGGCTCGTGTTCGCGAAGCGCTGAACGCCTACGCACCGGAACACGGCTCCAGCCACAGCAAAGGCGGCTGAGCAATCGGACGTTTCCCGTAAAATCCGCCGTCCTGAAGCCTTTTCGGCTAAAATGGGCAAGATTTTTACCCTATTTTCAAGGCGTGCTCCGCGTTTGTCAGGGCGCGCCTTTTTCGCTTCATTGGCGTCTGAATGAATCATATTCGTAACTTCTCGATCATCGCGCACATCGACCATGGCAAGTCGACGCTCGCTGACCGCATCATCCAGTTGTGTGGCGGCCTGTCCGACCGCGAGATGGACGCGCAGGTTCTCGACTCCATGGATCTCGAGCGCGAACGCGGGATCACGATCAAGGCACAGACCGCGGCCCTCACCTACAAGGCCCGCGACGGTCAGGTCTACAACCTGAATCTAATCGATACCCCCGGCCACGTCGACTTTTCGTACGAAGTCAGCCGGTCGCTGTCGGCGTGCGAAGGCGCGCTGCTCGTGGTCGACGCGAGCCAGGGTGTGGAAGCACAGACGGTGGCCAATTGCTACATGGCGATCGAACTCGGCGTGGAAGTCGTGCCGGTGCTGAACAAGATCGATTTGCCGGCGGCCGATCCCGCGAGTGCGATTGCGGAAATCGAGGACGTGATCGGGATTGATGCGACCGACGCCACGCATTGCAGCGCGAAGACCGGTTTCGGCGTAGAGGATGTGCTGGAAGCGCTGATAAAGAAAGTGCCGCCGCCCAAGGGCGATCCGGACGGACCCGTGCAGGCGCTGATCATCGACTCATGGTTCGATAACTACGTCGGCGTGGTCATGCTCGTGCGCGTCAAGAACGGCACGCTGCGCCCGAAAGACAAGATCAAGATGATGGCGTCCGGCGCGGTCTATCCGGTCGAGCATCTCGGCGTATTCGCGCCGAAATCCACGAACCTCGCGTCGTTGTCGGCGGGGCAGGTGGGCTTCATCATCGCGGGCATCAAGGAATTGCAGGCCGCGAAGGTCGGCGATACGGTCACCACGCTCGCGAATCCCTCCGAAGTGCCGCTGCCGGGTTTCAAGGAAGTGAAGCCGCAAGTGTTTGCGGGCTTGTATCCGATTGAAGCAAATCAATACGATGGTTTGCGCGAGTCGCTTGAAAAGCTGAAGCTGAACGACTCCTCGCTGCAATACGAACCGGAAGTGTCGCAAGCGCTTGGTTTTGGTTTCCGATGCGGCTTCCTCGGCCTCCTGCACATGGAGATCGTGCAGGAACGGCTGGAACGCGAATTCAACATGGACTTGATCACCACGGCGCCGACCGTGGTCTACGAAGTCGTGAAGCGCGATGGCGAGGTGATCCAGGTCGAGAATCCGGCCAAGATGCCGGAGCCTACGTACATTGAAGAGGTGCGCGAGCCGATCGTGACCGTGAACCTGTACATGCCACAGGAATATGTAGGTTCTGTGATCACGCTTTGCATGAACAAGCGCGGTTCACAAATCAACATGCAGTATCACGGCCGCCAGGTGCAGCTCACGTACGAGATTCCGATGGCGGAAATCGTGCTCGATTTCTTCGATCGGCTGAAATCCACGTCGCGCGGTTATGCGTCCATGGACTACGAGTTCAAGGAATATCGCGCGTCGGACGTGGTGAAGGTCGACATGCTGATCAACGGCGAAAAGGTCGACGCGTTGTCGGTCATCACGCATCGCGCGCAGAGCCAGCACCGCGGACGCGAAGTCGCGTCGAAGATGCGCGAGTTGATTCCGCGCCAGATGTACGACGTGGCGATCCAGGCGACGATCGGCGCAAACATCATTGCGCGCGAAAACATTAAAGCTTTGCGTAAGAACGTGCTGGCAAAGTGCTACGGCGGCGATATTTCGCGCAAGAAGAAGTTGCTCGAAAAGCAAAAGGCCGGAAAGAAACGCATGAAGCAGGTCGGCTCGGTCGAGATCCCGCAAGAAGCTTTCCTCGCGATTCTTCGCGTAGAAGATTAATAAAATAACCGGAAACGATTGATGAATTTCGCGTTGATTCTTTTTGTACTCGTCGTCTTGACGGGGATTGCATGGGTGTTCGACAAACTGGTATTCGAGCCGAAACGGCGGCGGGCGGCGGACGCGGCAGTGGCCGAGTTCGATGCGCAGCAAGCACGCGTAGGCGAGCGTTTCGCCGATGAAAATGCGCCCGAAACACGCGCGCGCCTGCGGGATGAAAAGCTTCGCCAGCCTTGGTATCTAGAGTATTCAGCGAGCTTCTTCCCGGTCATTCTCGTCGTGTTCGTGGTCCGTTCATTCGTAGTCGAGCCGTTCAAGATTCCGTCGGGATCGATGGTGCCCACGTTGCTCGTCGGCGATTTCATCCTCGTCAATAAATTCGAATACGGCCTGCGCCTGCCGATCACCAATACCAAGGTCACCAGCGGCTCGCCGCTCACCCGTGGCGACGTGGTCGTGTTTCGCTACCCGAAAGACGAATCGGTGGATTACATCAAGCGCGTGATCGGCCTGCCTGGCGACACCGTCGCTTATCAGGACAAGAAGCTGACGATCAACGGCCAGCCGGTTCCTGAGACAGCGTTGCCGGATTACTTCGACGACGAGCGCATCGGCTATGCGAAGCAGTTTGAAGAAGATCTGGACGGCCGCAAGAATGCGATCCTGAACAACACGCAAGTGCCTCCATTCGTGATCGGCGCCGACGACTTTCCGTACCGCGACAACTGCAACTACAACGCGCAAGGCGTGATTTGCAAAGTGCCGCCAGGTCACTATTTCATGATGGGCGATAACCGCGACAACAGCGCCGACAGCCGCTACTGGGGCTTCGTGCCAGACCAGAATATTGTCGGCCGCGCGTTCTTTATCTGGATGAATTTCAGCAGCCTGAAACGCATCGGCCCGTTCCATTGATGCGCGTTGTTTGCCGTCAGTGCGCTTAAGCGATTACGCCGCGTTTTTCGCGGCGTAGTTGTTAGAAGGCGCGTTAGAAAGCGTTCGAGAAAGACGCCCTCGAAACAGCGCGAAGAAACGTCGCCAAGGCCTGCTAGTCCCGCCGTTTTCCTTGGTTTTTCTGCTGCATTCGCCCCTCCTGACGCCCGCGTTATACTCTGCACATGCCCTCGACCCCGTTGGAAACCCGGCTCCAGTACGAATTTCGCAATGCGGAATTACTGCGCCAAGCGATGACTCATCGAAGTCACAGTGCCACGCACAATGAACGACTCGAATTTCTCGGAGATTCGATTCTAAATTGCGTGGTGGCTGCGCTTTTGTTCCAGCGATTCGCAAAACTCGATGAAGGCGACCTCTCCCGCGTGCGCGCAAATCTCGTCAAACAGCAGTCGCTTTATGAGATTGCGCAGGCGTTGGATGTGTCGGAGGCATTGCGGTTAGGCGAAGGCGAATTGCGAAGCGGCGGTTTCCGGCGGCCTTCCATATTGGCCGACACGCTCGAAGCGATCCTTGGCGCGGTTTTCCTCGATGGCGGATTCGACGCGGCGCACGGCGTGATCAAGCGGCTTTACACGCCAATACTGGATTACATCGACCCACGTACGATCGGCAAGGACGCGAAAACGCTTTTGCAGGAATACCTGCAAGGTCACAAGATCGCGTTGCCGACCTACACCGTCGTGGCCACCCACGGCGCGGCGCACAACCAGCAATTCGAAGTCGAATGCACGGTGCCTAAGCTCGACGTGAAAGTGTCGGGTTCAGGCGCGAGCCGTCGCGCCGCTGAACAGGCGGCCGCGAAGAAGGCGCTGGAAGAAGTTGCCGCTGCGGCGCCGGCGCTGACATCGAAATCGAAGCGCAAGGGATCGCGCGCGGCCAAGCTCGCCGAACTTGAAGTCGTACCGGGTGTGACAGGTGTCCAGGCCGCGCTCGATTTGCGCGCGCCGGACAAGCGGGAGCGTTCACGCGGCGCTCAGGCTGGCGCTCACGGCAGCGCTAATCCCGGCACGCATAACGATCCGGAACGCTCCGCAACTGCGCCGGTGGCCGTGATCCGCGCGGCGCATGCCGGACCTTCCGCGGGCGTGTTTGCAGCGTCGGAGAAAGCCGAACGGCCGGTGCTTCATCGGGCGGAGAAAGCGGCGGCGGAGAACGCGTCGCAGAAGAAGGCAGATGGCGTGAGCGAAGCGGCGAACGCGAGTCCCGACGTTGAAGCGCATGCCGAAGAAGGCACGGTGCGTGCCGCCGACGCCGGTCATTAAGCTTTTCGCATGCCTTACGCCGGTAATCAAGCGCCGGCAGAAGTCCGCACACCTCGATTAAAAAGCTTGAACCCGACGCGCCAGCGTCCCCCACGAATTTTGCAGCCGGTTACCTCTATGAACACTCCCACTCCCTCTGGTTTCCGCTGCGGCATGGTCGCTATCGTCGGCCGGCCCAACGTCGGCAAATCGACGATGATGAACGCGCTGGTCGGCCAAAAGGTCAGCATCACGTCCCGCAAGGCGCAGACCACGCGCCACCGGATCACCGGCATTCACACGCTTGCGGACGCGCAATATATCTTCGTCGATACCCCCGGCTTCCAGACCAAGCATAGTGGCGCGCTGAACCGGTCGCTGAACCGCGCGGTGACGTCCACGCTGACTTCCGTCGATGCCATCCTGTTCGTGATCGAAGCCGGCCGTTTCGGCCCGGACGACCAGAGAGTGCTCGACCTGATTCCGAACGACACACCGTGTTTGCTGATCGCGAACAAACTCGATCACGTCAGCGACAAGGAAACGCTCTTTCCCTTCATGCAGAAGATGAGCGCGTTGCACGACTTCAAGGAAATCGTGCCGATGACGGCCAAGCACCCCGACGACATCGCGCGCCTGATGACGGTGGTCAAGCCGTACCTGCCGGAAGGCTCGCCGATCTACGGCGAGGACGATCTCACCGATCGCAGCGAGCGCTTTCTCGCCGCCGAGATCCTGCGCGAAAAAGTGTTCCGTTGGACCGGTGATGAATTGCCGTACACGAGCACGGTTCTCATCGATAAATGGGAAACCGAAGGCCGCCTGCGCCGCATTTTCGCGACGATCCTGGTCGAACGCGATACCCACAAGGCGATGATCATCGGCCAGAAGGGAGCCAAGCTGAAGCAGATCAGTACCGAGGCCCGGCTCGACATGGAAAGGCTCTTCGACGGCCCCGTTTATCTCGAGACCTTCATCAAGGTGAAGAGTGGCTGGGCGGATAACGAAGCGGGACTTCGCGCGTATGGGTACGAGTGAGGGCGTCGCTCAGGGTGCAAACGACGCGTGGATGACGCCATCTGCCGACGCGGAACCTGCCGACAATGCTGACACGGGCCGTATCTCCGCTCCCGCCAAGAAAAAGCGCAGTGGATCGGCAGCGGCTTCGGCTGACGCCTCGTATCCTGCGCCACCTAAAAGGCCGCGCGCCCCACCGCGCTCGGATTTTCGTATCGCCGAGCAGCCGTCGTTCGTGCTGCACAGCTATCCGTATCGCGAGACCAGTCTTGTGCTCGACGTCTTCTCCCGCGATCACGGCCGCGTTGCGCTGGTCGCGAAGGGCGCCAAGCGGCCGCATTCCGCGTTGCGCGGCGTGTTGCAGACGTTTCAGCCGCTGGGGTTGTCGTGGACGGGCAAGGGTGAAGTCCGCACGCTCACAACGGCGGAATGGGTCGGCGGCATGTTGCCGCTCGCCGGCGACGCGCTGCTCTGTGGTTTCTACGTCAATGAGTTGCTGGTCAAGTTCTGTGCTCGCGAAGACTCGCATCCGCAACTCTTCAATCACTACGTGCTGACGCTGTCGCGCCTCGCGCACGGCGAGCCCGCGCTGCAAGTGCTGCGTTCTTTCGAACGCGTGCTGCTGCGCGAAACCGGTTACGCGATGGCGCTGGACAAGACCATCGAACGCAAGCCGGTTCTCGCTGAAAAGAAATACGTCTTCGACCCCGAGCGCGGCGTGCGCGAAGCATCCGATGAACTGCCGTCGCAATGGCCGGTGATTGCCGGGCAAACGTTGCTCGACATGGAGCGAGACGACTACAGCCGCCCGCAGACAGCCGCGCAGAGCAAGATGCTGATGCGCTTCCTGCTGAACGTGTACCTGGGCGGTACGCCGCTCGCCACCCGCCAAATCCTGATCGACCTTCAAAACCTATGAGCTTCTTTCTCTCGTCTTCCGCGAACGTGATCGATCTCGGCGTCAATATCGACCACGTCGCCACGCTGCGTAACGCGCGCGGCACGCAGTATCCCGATCCCATTCGCGCTGCGTTGCAGGCCGAAGAGGCCGGCGCCGATGCCATTACGCTGCATCTGCGGGAAGATCGCCGCCACATCCTCGACGCCGACGTCCACGCGCTGCGACCGCTTCTCAAGACGCGCATGAACCTCGAATGCGCAGTAACGCAGGAAATGCTCGACATCGCCTGTGGCGTTCGTCCGCATGACGTCTGTCTTGTGCCGGAAAAGCGTGAGGAACTGACGACGGAAGGCGGCCTCGATGTCGCCGGCCAGTTCCAGGCGGTGAAAGCCGCGTGCGAGCAGTTACGTCAGGCGGGCGCGCGGGTATCGCTTTTTATCGATGCCGATGAAACGCAGATTCGCGCGGCGTTCGAGGCGGGCGCGCCTGTCATCGAATTGCATACCGGCCGATACGCGGAAGCCCATGACGAGGCTACGCAAAAAATCGAGTTCGAACGCGTGGCAACGAGCGTCGATTTCGGCAATTCGCTCGGGCTCAAGGTGAACGCCGGACACGGCCTGCATTACTCGAATGTCCAGCCGATAGCAGCGCTGGAAGGCATTGTGGAATTGAACATCGGCCATGCAATCGTCGCGCATGCGATCTTCGCGGGCTGGGACAATGCGGTGCGCGAGATGAAGGCGATCATGGTGGCGTCGCGCTTGGCCGCCTCCACAAATACTGCGAAGCCGCGCTGACTGGAGCGTTTCCAACATGGCGATCTACGGAATCGGCACGGATCTCGTCCAGGTGAGCCGGGTCGCGGCGGTGATGGAGCGCACGAAAGGGCGCTTCGCCGAGAAGGTACTCGGAGCCGACGAACTGCGCATCTATCACGCGCGTAAAGCGCGTTCCGAAGTGCGCGGCCTCGCGTTTCTTGCCACACGTTTCTCGGCCAAGGAAGCGTTTTCCAAGGCCATCGGACTTGGCATGCACTGGCCGATGACCTGGCGCGCGCTGCAAACGCTCAACGAACCGAGTGGCAAGCCGAAGGTCGTAGCGTCGGGTGAGCTGGCCGAGTGGCTTGCGGTGCGTGGCATTACCGCCCAGGTCACGATCACCGACGAGCGCGACTATGCGGTGTCTTTTGTCATCGCGGAAGTGATTGCATAAGCGGCTGCATCAGCGAACATCGAACCCCTCTGACTCTTTCATTTTCAATTTGAACTCTCTAAAACGTACTCTCGGGCCCGTCATGCTCGACGTGGCAGGCACGACACTGACCGACGCCGATATCCGTCGCCTCGAACATCCGATGACCGGGGGCATCATTCTTTTCGCCCGGCATTTCCAGGACCGTGCGCAACTTGTTGCGTTGACGGATTCGATCCGTGCGGTTCGCGATGACATCCTGATTGCCGTCGATCACGAAGGCGGCCGGGTGCAGCGCTTTCGCACCGATGGTTTTACTGTCCTACCTGCGCCGGGCAAGCTCGGTGCACTTTGGGACCGTGACGTCCTGCTGGCGACCAAGGTGGCGACGGCGTTTGGCTATGTACTTGCGGCCGAGTTGCGCGCGTGCGGTATCGACATGAGTTTCACGCCCGTCCTGGACCTTGATTACGGGCACTCGAAGGTCATCGGCGATCGTGCGCTGCATGCTGACCCACGGGTGGTCACCGTGCTCGCCAAGAGCCTGAGTCACGGCCTGGCGCTTGCCGGAATGGCGAATTGCGGCAAGCACTTTCCGGGGCATGGGTTTGCATCGGCGGACTCGCATGTTGCAATGCCTGTCGACGACCGGCCGCTGGAGGAGATTCTTGCCGCCGATACGAAGCCGTACGACTGGCTGGGGATGTCGTTGGCGTCGGTGATTCCGGCGCACGTAATCTATCCGCAGGTCGATGAAAAACCGGCGGGATTTTCGCGGGTCTGGTTGCAGGATATCCTGCGCGGCAAGTTGGGTTTCAACGGTGCAATCTTTAGCGACGATCTTTCGATGGAAGCCGCCCGGGCGGGTGGAACGCTCACCGAAGCGGCTACGGCCGCGTTGACGGCGGGCTGCGACATGGTGCTGATCTGCAATCAGCCCGATGAAGCTGGGAAGGTTCTGGAGCGGCTGACGTTTGCGCCGACGAAGGCGTCACAGGGGCGCTTGAGGAAGATGCGTGCGCGCGGGAAAGCGTGGCGGTGGAGCAAGCTGACGACGCAAGTGGAGTATCAGCAGGCGGTGAAGCTTGTGAGGAGCGCGCTCGAGTAGGGGAGCGCGCGATTGGGGGCAGAATCCCACCCCCCCGCGCAAGCCCCCCGGGGGCCTATTCCAGCTTCATCCGCTGAAGTTTGTTGTACAGCGTCTTGGGGCTGATCCCGAGCAACGTCGCCGCCCGATGCCGAGTGCCGCCAACGGCTTCAAGCGTCGCGCGAATCAGCATGTCTTCCACATCGGCGAGCGCGGTGCCTACGGTTACCTGCACGCTGCTGCCATTGAGCCCGCGTCCGCCCGTACTGCTACGCTCATCGGCACGAAGCGTCTCGACGACATCGCCCGACGCGTGATACGCGCGCCGAACCCGCTCGCGCAACTCGCGCACATTACCGGGCCATTGCGCTGCCAGACATTCGCGAATGAAATCAGGGCTTACGCGCTTGGGCGCGCCCGTCGTGACACCAATCACGTGATTCTCACGATTCAGTTCGTCAACGAAATACTCGGCAAGCAGCGCGATGTCTTCGCCCCGCTCGCGCAGGGGCGGCAAAGTAATCGACGACGCACTCAACCTCAAGAACAAATCTTCGCGCAACCGGCCATCGTCGACGGCCTCTCTAACCGGCAAACGCGTCGCGGCAAGCAAGCGAAAATCAGTGACTATCTTATTGCTGCCGCCGACCCGCATGAAGTTCTGCGAATCAAGCGCGCGCAGCAATGCTTCCTGTTGCGCGGAAGGCAGGGCATCGATTTGATCCAAAAACAGCGTTCCGCCGCCGGCCTGCTCCAGCAATCCCCCCTCACGGTTCTCCGCGCCCGCAAAAGCGCCCCGTTCGTGGCCGAACATCAGGCTTTCCATCGTACGGTGGCTGCTTTGCGCGGCCATGGCGCAATCGAATGCTACAAATGGCCCTTTCCGTCGTCGGCTCATTTGATGTAGCGTGCGCGCGGCGACCTTCTTGCCCGTGCCCGCTTCGCCGCAAATCAATACGGCGGCTTCTGTCGGCGCGGTGTGTTCCATCAGATCGTAGACATGCTGGATCGCGTCGCTGCGACCGAGCATCCCCCCGAAATGGCCGAGTTCGCGCAAGGTTGTGCGCAATGCACGTACTTCTTCCGTCAATTCATACGGCCGCGGAATGCGTGCCAGCAGGCTGCGCAAACGCGGAATGTTGACGGGTTTCAGCAGGTAATCCCAGATACCCTGCCGCAAGCCTTCAATGGCGCTTTCCACAGTCGCGTTGCCGGTCATCACGATGACTGGCAATGCGCCGCCGGGCGGCTGTGCGGGCAGATTGTGCAGTAGTTCGAGACCGCTGCCGTCGGGCAGGTTCAGATCGACTAGCACCACGTCGGGTATGAAGCGCGTGAGGGCAGAGCGCGCTTCGGCCAGCGTCGTGGCGGTATCGACGGAAAAACCGTCGGCCGCCAGGATGGCAGACAGGCCGGAAAGGCTATTCGGGTCATCTTCGACAATCAAGGCGTGTGGCATGGCGGACGCAACGTATAAATTGTTTGCAATGCGCCCGTGCCGAACGCCCAGAATCGGCGTGAAATCGGCGGCGGACGCCTCCGTGCGAGGTCGCGTCGGGCCTTGGGCTATTCGCCCCACGGCGCGGCCTTGTGTCGAGCGCGCGTCGCAGCCTTCTGCTTTCCCGCCTGATTCCTTCTACCGCGCGCTTTTATTGCGGTTTGACATGCAGGTCGTTCTTCACCGACTGAACGCCCTCAACAGCGCGCGTCACTGATACCGCCTTCTGTATCTGTTCTTCCGAATTCACAAAACCGGACAGCAACACTTCGCTGCGATACGTGTCGACACCCACCGACAACGACTTCAGGCCCGGATCTTCAAGCAATGCGGCCTTTACCTTGGCCGTCAACGTTGTGTCGGTGGTGTATTCGCCAACGGACTCGTGCGCCGGCGTCGATGCGCAGCCCGCCGTGACGGCGAGCACAGGCAACGCAAGCGCTACAGCCATAACGAGGCGGGTGAAGGAGGTATTCGATGTATTCTTTTTTTGCATGGTCTGCGTAAGTGGTTGGACGTTTGCCGCGCTCAATGCGCAGACACATGGACTTCAGCAGGTTTCATGCCAACGAGGTGCCGATGTTCAATTGCCTTCTCATTCAGCCATTTATCTGAGCAAGCGCCTCGTTCTTGAGTCCGGGGGCTGCATGGCCTTTCTCTCGTGCGGTAAAGTTTGCCTGAAATAGCAATAATGTTCAGCAAAAAGAAAAAGCGCCCAGAAACTGGGCGCTTTTTGCAACACGTCTCCGGCCGGCCATGTCAGGCCCGAAATTCCAGGCCTTGCGGT
>NZ_JBAUSA010001280.1:0-2795 GCF_049581465.1 Caballeronia sp.
AGCGAAGCGAGATCCACCGGACTGAGTTTCCATTGCTTGAGCGGATGGATCTGACGTTCGTTGAATCGGCGGCGTTGCTCTTCCTGACTGACGGAAAACCAGAACTTGACGACATGCGTGCCGCTTCGCACCAGATGCCGCTCGAATTCGGGAACCTGTTGCATGAAGTCGTTGTATTCGCTTTCTGAACAAAACTCCATCACGCGCTCGACGCCTGCACGGTTGTACCAAGACCGGTCGAACAGCACGATCTCGCCGGCGGTAGGCAAGTGCTGTACGTAACGCTGGAAATACCATTGTCCACGCTCGGACTCCGAGGGCTTTTCGAGCGCCACGACCCGGGCGCCGCGCGGGTTCATGTGTTCCATGAACCGCTTGATCGCACCGCCCTTGCCTGCCGCATCGCGTCCCTCGAACACGATCACCAGGCGTTGTCCGGTCTCCCGAACCCATGCCTGCAGCTTCAGCAATTCGACCTGCAACGCGTACTTTTGCTTTTCATAGCCGCGCCGGGACATCAAGTTGCGGTACGGATAACCACCCGTGCGCCATGTTCGCGATAGCTCGCTGTCGGGATGACGTGAAGCGCGCGCGTGCCACAAGTCCGGATCACCTTCTAGGATACTGCTGCGAACCGCGCCGACTTCGTCGGGAGACAAGCCGTGCATCAGGGTCTTGATGGTATCGATAAGGGATTCCGCGTCCTGCGCGGCGGCCGCCGACAATACGTGCTGCAAGGTCGTTGCGATCTGTTCGCTGGCGATATTGACCGCCTGGTCTACTTCGTGTCGCTGCGCCGACTGCGGCGAAGTTGCGACGATGTCGCCGCGAGCGACGCTCCGCACGATTGGCGTGGTGTTCGAATGGCGTGCCGCCGGTTTGTTCTGCTCTGATGCCAAGGTTCCTGTCCTCGTGAAGCGTCCCGACCGCCAGCCGGGTCGGGTTACGGCCTGTTTGTGGCCTGCTTACGCTAGAGCAGCGGCTTTCTTCAAGACGACATACAGCTGGTCTTTCAGATGCAGCTTTTCCTTCTTGAGAGTTTCGACAGTTGCGCCCTGTCCCGAGACGATCCCATCCTCGATGTTCTTGATTTGATGATCGAGTTCGCTGTGGCGTTGAAACAGCCGGGCAAAGTGGGCGTCTTCGGTTTTTAGCGAGGAAATCAGATCACGATACTCTGGAAACATAGGAAACTCCTGATGCAGTGGCCAGGTATTGGCCCCAGGCCGATCGGGCAGATTATTTTTGCATTCCTTAGTAAATTGGGCGTTGATAAATGTCATGTTCGGGGAGCGTTCACGCGCCTTCAACTGTCCCAGGGATTGAGAATCTCTACACCTGTCGGCTCGAAATCCTTCACGTTGCGCGTCACGACCGTCATGGCATGCATCATCGCGGTAGCTGCGATCAACGCGTCGCGTTCGGCGCACGGATTCGGTACATGCAAACGAGCGCAATGCCGCGCCACGGCGGCATCGACCGCCAGGACGCGACCTTCGAACGCCGCAAGGACATGCCCGTCGAGCCAATTGCGAAGTGCCTTGCCTTGCAACGCATCGCGCCGCTCCATATGCAAAACGCCCTGCTCCAACTCAAGCACGGTAATCGCTGAGATAAACAGCGTGCTCGCCGAAACGCCCGCTGCCCATTTGGTGACGTTACGGTCTGCGAGGCCCGACCGGGCTCGGCGAAGCTCGGAGACAACGTTGGTATCGAGGACAAACATCAGGACAAGTCGGCCGGTTTAAACAAATGGCCGGCGCGTGGCGCTTCGAACTCGAAATCTTCGACACCAGGCGCCGCAAGCATGTCGATAATGCTGCCAGTCGAAGCGTCCGCAAGGCGCCGATACTCTTCAATGCTCAGCAATACATGCGCGGGTCGTCCGCGGTCCGTAATGAAGACTGGACCTTCGTTGGCGGCCTTCTTTGCGCGGCTTGCGTCTTGATTGAACTCACGGCTGGACAGGGTGGTAGTGGGCACGTTGTTGCTCCGGCAATATTTGTAGCAACGTTACTACAATTTTAACCAGGACGCAACCGACCGCGTTCGCTTCCAACTCACCGCGATCCTGCCAAGGCCCAGACAAATCGGGCCTCGAAAGGCGCAAAAAAGCCCCGGCAACCATCGCCGGGGCTTTTTAGAACCAAACCACGCTCAATACAACCGCTTACCGCTTGTCAACAGGCTTGGCTACGCGCGGCGTATCGCCGATAAACAACTGACGCGGACGGCCAATCTTCTGCTCCGGATCGGCAATCATTTCATTCCACTGCGCAATCCAGCCCACCGTGCGAGCCATCGCAAACACGCAGGTAAACATGGCGGTCGGAATACCCAGCGCGCGCTGCACGATACCCGAATAGAAATCGACATTCGGATAGAGCTTACGCGAAACGAAGTACTCGTCTTCCAGCGCAATCTTTTCGAGCGCCATCGCCAGCTTGAACAACGGGTCATCGTGCAGACCCAGTTCTTCAAGCACTTCGTAACATGTTTCACGCATCAACTTGGCGCGCGGATCGTAGTTCTTATAAACACGATGGCCAAAGCCCATCAGCTTCACGCCCGAATTCTTGTCCTTCACCTGACGGATGAATTCAGGAATGTTGTCGACGGAACCGATTTCTTCCAGCATGTTCAGCGCGGCTTCATTCGCGCCGCCATGCGCCGGGCCCCAAAGACAAGCAATACCCGCTGCGATACAAGCAAACGGATTCGCACCCGACGACCCAGCCAGCCGCACCGTGGACGTCGACGCATTCTGCTCGTGATCCGCGTGCAGGATCAGGATC
>NZ_JBAUSA010001281.1:0-2110 GCF_049581465.1 Caballeronia sp.
TCCGGTAACAGATCCTAGCCGACCGGCGTCAACTCGACGGAGCGCTTGGTCCGCACGAACAGCGCCACGCCGAGCATCTCCTCCAGCGCCCGGATGGCCTGCGACAAGGGCGGCTGGGTCATCGCGAGCCGCGCCGCCGCCCGCCCGAAATGCATTTCCTCGGCAACCGCCGTGAAGTAACGCAATAATCTAAGTTCGATGTTCCGTGCTTCCACTGATATGTTCCGCGACCTAATAGAGCCTGAATAATATATTGGACACGCGCACGCGCACGCTTCATCCTTTCGCGACCAGACAAAAATATTCCCAAGGAGCCCCCACATGGCCTTCAATCGCCGCTCGAAGAACATCACGCAAGGCATCGCGCGCTCACCCAATCGCTCGATGTATTACGCCCTCGGCTACAAGGAAGAGGATTTCGACAAGCCCATGATCGGCATCGCGAATGGTCATTCGACCATTACCCCGTGCAATTCGGGCCTGCAAAAGCTCGCCGATGCCGCTGTCGAATCGATCCGCAAGTCGGACGCGAATCCGCAGACGTTCGGCACGCCGACCATTTCCGACGGCATGTCGATGGGCACCGAAGGCATGAAGTACTCGCTCGTCTCGCGCGAGGTGATCGCGGATTGCATCGAAACGGCGGTGCAAGGGCAATGGATGGACGGCGTGGTCGTGATCGGCGGCTGCGACAAGAACATGCCGGGCGGCATGATCGGCCTCGCGCGCATGAACGTGCCGGGCATCTATGTGTATGGCGGCACGATTCGTCCGGGCAACTGGAAGGGCGTAGACCTGACCATTGTGTCGTCGTTCGAAGCCGTGGGCGAGTTCTCCGCCGGACGGATGTCGAAGGAAGATTTCGATGGCATCGAGAAGAACGCGTGTCCGTCGAGCGGGTCTTGTGGCGGGATGTACACCGCCAACACGATGAGTTCGTCGTTCGAAGCGCTTGGCATGTCGCTGATGTATTCATCGACGATGGCCAATCCCGACCAGGAAAAGACCGACTCCGCAGCGGAATCAGCGCGGGTGCTGGTGGAAGCCGTCAAGGCGGATCTGAAACCGCGCGACATTATTACGAAGAAATCGATCGAAAACGCCGTTGCGCTGATCATGGCGACGGGCGGCTCGACCAATGCCGTGCTCCATTACCTCGCAATCGCGCACGCGGCCGAAGTGGAGTGGAGCATTGACGACTTCGAGCGCATGCGCAAGAAAGTGCCGGTGATCTGCAATCTGAAACCATCGGGTCAGTACGTGGCGACCGATTTGCACAAGGCGGGCGGCATTCCGCAAGTGCTGAAGATCTTGCTTGACGCAGGCAAGCTGCATGGCGATTGCATGACGATTACCGGCAAGACGATGGCCGAGGAATTGAAGGACGTGCCGTCGAAGCCGCGCGCCGACCAGAACGTGATTTTCCCGATCGACAAAGCCCTCTACGACGAAGGCCATCTTGCGATCCTGAAGGGCAATCTGGCGCCGGACGGCGCGGTCGCGAAGATCACTGGCCTGAAGAATCCGGTTATCACGGGTCCGGCGCGTGTGTTTGAGGACGAGCAAAGCGCGATGACCGCGATTGTTGCGGGTCAAATCAAGGCGGGCGATATCGTCGTGTTGCGTTATCTGGGGCCCCAGGGCGGTCCTGGCATGCCGGAAATGCTGGCGCCTACATCCGCGATCATTGGACAGGGATTGGGCGAATCGGTTGGCTTGATCACCGATGGCCGTTTCTCGGGCGGCACGTGGGGCATGGTGGTCGGCCACGTCGCGCCGGAGGCTTTCGTGGGCGGCACGATTGCGTTTATCAAGGAAGGCGATTCGATCACCATCGACGCGCATAAGCTGCTGCTTCAACTCAACGTTGATGATGTTGAAATTGAGCGTCGTCGGGGGGAGTGGAAGAAGCCCGCGCCGCGCTATACGCGTGGGGTACTCGCCAAGTATGCGGCCCTTGCGTTGCCGGCGAATAAGGGTGCGGTGACAGGCTAAGACACGGGAGCAGTCGCTGCGCTCCTTTTTTGGGCGGCTGTGCTGGCGGCGAGTGTGGAGTCCTTCTGCTAGCAGAACCGCCCTGTCCTGCCCGCCCCCCCCAAAAAAACCCGCC
>NZ_JBAUSA010001282.1:0-1755 GCF_049581465.1 Caballeronia sp.
CGTTGAGCGTTACGATCGCGCATTCCATCAGCCCGAGCGTTTCACATGACATCACAAAACCATCTTGACCGCCTTGACCTCGCCGCGGATGCCGCCGCGCTTCGCGTGGTGAAGGACGAAACGGTCACCGTCGAATTCGCGAGCGCTGCCGGCTCGCTGATGAGTCTTGAGGGACCGAACCAGTACCTCCCCGGCGACGCCCTTATCACCGGTGCGACCGGCGAGCGGTGGGTCGTATCGCGGGATCGTTTCGACGCGAAGTACGTGCCGCGCGAGGGTGTCGCTCATGGCAACGCCGGCGCGTACCGCAACGTACCCGTTGTGGTGCTGGCGAAACGGATGGACCAGGCGTTTTCGATCGCCCGTTCAGAAGCCGGCGATATGCTGCACGGCGAGGCCGGAGATTGGGTCATGCAGTACGCACCCGGCGACTACGGGGTGGTTAAGGCCGCGCGCTTCGCAAAGGTCTACAAAGCGACCTGATTTGACATGCTGGGCGTGTGGCGCGAGGCTGCGGCGAGGGCTCTAACCTCGCCCCACACCGCACCGCTGGCAGGACCATCTCAACACCCCCGCGGCTAGCAGAACCACCCGTGCCCCAAGCCTGCATTCAGGCGAACTCCTCGCCGATATCGATTTCCACCGTGCGCGGGACCGTTTCCCCGTTCGCGTACATTTCCTCCAGCGAGCCCAGCTCCGCTTCCACGTACGCGCGCAGCACGGCATAACTACGTGCGTGCATGCGCGGCGGCATCGCGCGATAGCGTGCGAGCGCGGCAGTATCGAAGCGGATGTCGATTGCGATGCGTCGCGCCGCCGAGCCGAAGCGCATCGCCACATAGTGGATGACCAAAGACACGCGGCCGTCTTCACCCAGGCGTTCGATGAATTGCGTTTGCTCGGGAAACAGGTCGCTCACCACGCGTGCGAGCAGTTCGATATCGGCGCTCGCGCACTCGTATTGATATTCGTCGTCCATCTCAGCTTCCTGAATTCATGCGTGGGCCGGATGCGGCCGCCACGCCGCGAAAATGACGCCTTAGTGCACGCAGCACGATCAGACCGAAGACGAGATATACCGCATCGGCGGCGGCGAGCGGAATCGCGCGTGCCTGATAGAGCGCCGCGGGCAACGCGACGAGTGCATGGGCCACGATCATGAACGGCAGTGTGAACTTGAAGCGTTCGCGCAACATCTGCCACATCAGCACGGAGAACCCGATCTGAAGCACGAAAGCCGCCCCGCGTTCGATCAAGAACGTAAAAGCATATTCCGGCGAAAGACTGCTGAGCACGAGATGCAGGCGCATCAGCGATTCGACGGGAACGCTCGCGAAGTATTGATCGAGCATGCCGCGATCGGCGAGCAGCGCGTAGACGATCCATTGCAGTTGCACCAGAACGCCGACCAGCCACGCTTCGGCGCCTGCGTGCCCGATCCCGTACCCGAGCGCAGTACCGGGCAACTGTAGGGACTCGGGCTTGCGCGAGACCAGCCACTTCATGCCGATAAAGCGCCCCACTTCTTCGCAAATGCCCGTAGCCAGTGCGCCGTAGACCACGAAGACAGCGGGATGAAGGAGGAAGCCGACAGTGGTTGCATTGCTCAGCATGAGGCCGTGGAGAGCGCGCTCGATCACCATCGAAAACAGGGCGAACACGGCGATCCCGACGATGACTTCGCGCCGCTCAAACCCGAACCGCGGGCGTAGCCGGCGATACAAGACAATGGGAAGTGCGGCGACGAGCAGCGTA
>NZ_JBAUSA010001283.1:0-8564 GCF_049581465.1 Caballeronia sp.
ATCGCCTGTCCGTGCGCGCTCGGCCTCGCGACGCCCGCCGCGATCATGGCCGGAACCGGTATCGCGGCGCGGCACGGCGTGCTGATCAAGGACCCGCTCGCGCTCGAACTCGCGTACAAAATCAAGATCGTCGCCTTCGATAAAACCGGCACGCTGACGGTTGGCCGGCCATCGATGATCGCGTTTGAGGTCGCGGACGGGATCGATCGCAGTGAGGCACTGGGACTGGCGGCTTCAGTGCAGCGGCTCAGCGATCATCCCTTGGCGCGGGCTGTGGTTGCCGCTTATGCGGCCGCGGTCAATGAAGCCGCTGAACCACTTTTGAACGACACGTCGGATTCGAAAGCGCTCGCCGGGCGCGGCGTCGAGGCACGCGTGGGGTCTCGCAAGCTGGCCATAGCGAGTGCACGCTGGCTCGACGAACTGCACGCGGTTGCATCGGCGAGACTGCTTGATAAAGCCCAGGAATTCCAGCGGCTCGGCAACACGGTTTCGTGGCTGGTCGATCTCACCAACGACCGCGCGCCGCAAGTCATCGCTCTCCTCGCTTTCGGCGACGCGTTGAAACCCGGCGCACGCGCGGCGATCGTGCGGCTAAGGGCTATGGGTATTGAAAGTGTCTTGCTAACCGGCGATAACCCCGGCAGCGCGCAGCGTGTGGCCACCTCGCTCGGCATCGCCGCCGACCACGTCCACGCCTCCATGCTGCCGGCCGATAAAGCCCGCCTGATCGCCGCCCTGAAGGCATCGACAGACGGTGCGGTTGCCATGGCCGGCGACGGCATCAACGACGCGCCCGCGCTCGCCGCCGCCGATATCGGGATCGCGATGGCGACCGGAACGGATGTCGCCATTGAAGCCGCCGGCATCACGCTGATGCGCGGCGACCCGGCGCTGGTAGCCGACGCCATCGATATCGCACGGCGCACCTATCGCAAGATCCAGCAGAACCTCGCGTGGGCGTTCGTGTTCAACGTGATTGGCATTCCGCTGGCAGCATTGGGTTGGCTTAACCCAATGCTTGCTGGCGCCGCGATGGCGTTCTCAAGCGTCAGCGTGATCACCAATGCGCTGTTGTTGAGAACGTGGCGTCCTCAGGCGGGCCGGACCGCGCCCGATTCGCGCGATGCCGACGGCAACGCGATCACACGGCCCGCATAACGGGGTTGTTGCCGTTGATCCTGCATCGCGTTGATGCGATTTGCGACGTCAGGATCGAACGGCGCCGATTTCGGCGAACTCCCGGTATCGACGTGAAGCAGCATTTGCTCGCATGCCGAGATCGGTTGCAGGTTATCTCCCTCGAACATTTCCATGTATAGATGAATGCGCTTGGCGTCCGCGCCAAGCACCCAGGCGTCTACGCGCGCCTTCGCGCCTTCCTTGATCTCGTGCAGGAAGTTGATGTGGGCTTCGAGCGTGAAGATCGATCGGTTCCGCGCGCGGCGAGCGGTGTCGTCAAGACCTATGCGGTCCATGAACGCGTCCGTCGCCAGGCTGTAGATGAGCATGTAGAACGCGTCACGGAGATGGCCGTTGTAGTCGGTCCACTCGGGCTTCACCGTGTCCGTGTAAATGGTTTTTTCGTTCATCTCAATCCGTGATTCCATGGCGTGCCTTGGCTTGCGCTACCGCCGTCAGGACGCTCGTGATGCAGTCGTCGCGGTAACGTTCGAGTTGCTTGATCGTACGCTCTCCTTGCTGGTTCGTGGTGCCTTCCACGACACGATCGATCAGTTCATCGGTCAGTTCGGGAGCGACCAGTTTGGTCCACGGCAACTCTAGCGCCGGGCCGAATTGCTGCATGAAATGGCGCATGCCGGCGTCGCCGCCCGCGAGCGTGTACGTCAGGAACGTACCCATGAACGACCAGCGGATTCCCGCGCCGAAACGAATCGCATCGTCGATTTCGCCGGTGGTCGCCACGCCGTCGTTCACCAGGTGCAAGGCTTCTCTCCAAAGGGCCTCCAGCAGACGGTCCGCGATGAATCCCGGCACCTCCTTCCGGACTCTCAGCGGACGCATGCCTATTGATTCGTAGAACCGCGTGGCACGCTTGAGTGTTTCGTCCGAGGTCTTTTCTCCTCCCAGCACCTCGACGAGCGGCAGTAAATACACCGGGTTGAACGGGTGCCCCACGATGCATCGCGACGGGTTTTTTGCGTTCGCGTAGAAGTCGCTAGGAAGCAAGCCCGATGTCGACGACGCGATGATAGTTTCCGGTTTTGTCGCACGCGATACCTTTTCGTGCAGGGATAGCTTCAGGTCTTCGCGTTCCGGCGCGCTCTCCTGCACGAAGTCTGCGTCTGCTACCGCTTCCTCTATGGTTGCCACGAAGCGCAGGCGATCCTGCGATGCGCCGGCTTTCAGGCCTACGCGTTCCAGCGCAGGCCATGCGTTGGCTACGTTCGCGCGCAGTTGCTTCTCTGCCCCTTGTGCGGGGTCCCACGCGATCACATCCAGACCATGCGCCAGTGCGCGCGATACCCAACCGCTTCCTATTACGCCCACGCCCAGTGCGGCAAATGTCTTTATCGTCATTTCATGGATTCCTTACTAATTTAACTATTTGGTGTCGGGCGGCCTGTGAACCTTTACGCGAATTGTTCTATCTTGCGGCGGTCCAGCAAGCGCTCGCCGCGCGGCGGCAATTTGAGTTTCTTTCTACCCTCTGCTGGCGTGAGCACTCGGCCACCCATCCGTTCGATTATTTCCACCGCCCGCTGCACCAGCGTGCCATTGCTGGCGTGAACGCCTCTATCCAGATACAGGTTGTCCTCCAGTCCCACGCGCACGTGACCGCCCAGCAGCATTGCCTGAGCCACCATCGGCATCTGCATCCTGCCAATTCCAAATCCCGCCCACTGCGCACCCGGCGGCATGTTGTCCACCATCGACTTGAATGTGCCCACGTCCGGCGGTGCGCCCCATGGAATGCCCATGCAAAGCTGGAACAGCGGCTCATCGTCCAGAAGTCCCTCCTTTTGCATCTGCTTCGCAAACCAGAGATGACCCGTATCGAAAATTTCCAGCTCAGGCTTCACACCCAGTTCCTGAATTCGCTTAGCGCCCGCACGCAGTTGCGCCGGCGTCGATACGTAAATCGTGTCGCCATCGCCAAAGTTCAATGTGCCGCAATCCAGCGTGCAGATCTCCGGCAACAATTCCTCCACATGCGCGAGCCGCGTCAAGCCGCCCACCAGGTCGGTGCCCGCGCCGAATTGCATGGGCGATTCGCCCGCGCCAATCTCCAGGTCGCCGCCCATCCCGGCCGTCAAGTTGATAATGACGTCCACGTCCGATGATCGAATCCGGTCCACTACCTCCCTGTACAGCGCCGGGTCGCGGCTGCCACGCCCGGTCAGCGGATCGCGCACATGGCAGTGCGCTACCGTCGCACCCGCTCGCGCCGCTTCGATCGCCGCTTGCGCGATCTGCCTGGGCGTCACGGGAATAGCCGGGTGTTTGCCAGTGGTGTCGCCCGCACCCGTTACCGCGCAAGTCACGATTACTTCGTAGTTCATATCGATTCGTCCTTTCTCAAAGGCCAAGGTATTGCTTTACCGCCGGCAAGCCATCCTTGCCATCGGCCGTCTTCACGCCCGCAAGCCATGCATCAAGCACTTGCGGATTGCTTTTCAGATAAGCCTTCGCAGCGTCGGCGGGACGTACCTTCGCCATCACCGGGACCATCAAGTTGTTCTCCAGTTGCGTACTGAATCGCAGGTTCGACACGAGCTTGGCCGCGTTCGGACATCTCGCCATGAAGTCCGGGTTCGTCAGCGTGTACACGCGAGCTTCGCCATAGTTCGGACCGAACACTTCGTCGCCGCCCGACAAGTAGCTCATCTTCATCTGGATGTTCATCGGATGCGGTTCCCAACCCAGGAATACAACCCATTTCTTGTCGCGAATCGCGCGGTCGACCGTGATCAGCATGCCCGCCTCGCTCGATTGAATCAGCTTGAATCCACCGAGCCCGAACTGGTTGGTGTCGATCATTTTCTGGATCTTGGCGTTGGCACTGCTGCCCGGCTCAATGCCGTAGATCTTGCCGTCGAGTTCGTCCTTGTGCTTCGCGATGTCGGCGAATGTCTTCAGCCCGGCGTCGTATTCGTAACTCGGCACGGCGAGCGTGGCCTTGGCGCCGGACAGGTTCGGCGGATCCAGCTTTTCAATGGTCTTGGCATCCAGGAACGGCTTTACCGACGGTTCCTGTACCGGCCACCAGTAACCGAGCGATACGTCGATCTGCTTGGTCTTGAGACCCGCCAGCGAGATCGGCACCGAGGCGACCGTGGTCTTCGGGTCGTAACCCAACCCTTCGAATACCACCGATGCCAGCGCCGTGGTCGATGTGATGTCGGTCCAGCCGATATCGACGAAACGTACTGTGCGGCAGGTCGCGTCTTCCTTGCTCTGCGCAGCCGCGCCGAATGAAGTGAGCGCTAACGCCAAGCATGCGAACAGCTTTTTCGATGCCGAAGGTGATGTCATGGCTTCCTGTTCCGATAATCTCTTGTGGGATGAACGCGTTCGGATACAACCGACCGTGCCTAAAAGTACCGCCGCATAATCTTACGAAGGCGACCCCTTGCGACCGCGACTTGCCTGCCTGCGACGTTGTCTGCGATGACGCTTACCCCGCGCGGCACACGGGACACGCCCTATTGCCCGGTCCTTTGCAGCTTGGTAAGTTAAGCGTCCGTTTGACCGCCCTCGCCCGCCATGCCCGCCACCGAAGACTTCTATTTCCTGCTGCTGCCCGAGTTCTCGTCGATCGGCTTTATGTCGGCAATCGAACCGCTGCGGGTGGCCAATCGCTTTCGCGGCGCGCTGTACCGATGGCATATCCTGAGTGTCGATGGCGGCCCGGTCTGCGCCAGCAACGGCATTTCGCTCAATGCCGAAAGCGCGCTCGCCGACGTGCAGTCCGCCGACAATGTCATCGTCGTGGCCGGCTTCAATCCGTTGAGCTGCTATACCCGCGAAATCGGCGACTGGCTGCGGCGACTGGATCGCGCGGGCGCGACGCTCGGGGGCATCGATACGGGAAGCTTCGTGCTGGCCGAGGCGGGCCTCCTGCGGCACGAGCGCGTGACGCTGCACTGGGAAGCGTCGTCAGCATTCCAGGAGCGCTATCCGTCGCTTGAAGTCAGCCAGGAGCTGTTCGAAATCGACGCGCGGCGCATCACGTGCGCGGGCGGCACGGCGTCCATCGACTTGATGCTCGACCTGATCGCCCGCAGGCACGGCCCCGAACTCGCGGCGCAGGTGTCCGAGCAGTTTGTGCTGAGCCGCATTCGACAACGCTCGGATCATCAGCGCATGCAGATCGCCGCTCGCTACGGGATCCATAACCGCAAGCTGATCCAGGTGATCGGACTCATGGAACAGAACATGGAGGAGCCGCTTGCGCCGGATGCACTCGCGGAAGAAATCGGGGTGACGCGGCGTCAACTGGAACGCCTCTTTAGTTCCGCGCTCAAGGACACGCCGACGCATTTCTATCTCGGGCTGCGCCTTGTCCGCGCGCGTGAGTTGCTGCAACAAACCGATATGTCCATCACCACGATATGTGTGGCTTGCGGCTTCGAATCGCCGTCGCATTTTTCGCGGACCTATCGCGTACGCTTTGGCGCAAGCCCGCGACAGGATCGACATTCACCACGCGCGACGGCACCCGTTCAGGAAGCCGTCGCGACACACTGATCACGCTTAGAACGAATGCCGCATGCCGATGCGAACATCGCTTTGCGTGCTCGACAGGGACGGCGTGAAGCTATAACCGATCACCGCATTCACGCCATTCGATGCGCGCAGGTAGTCGCCCGACACGTAGACATCGGTGCGCTTGGACAGGAGATAGTGAAGCCCAAGCGAGCCCTGGTTCCACTTGTTACCTTCAAAGGACGTGAACTGGTAGCCGCCATACAACGCGAGCGCCGGCGTGAAGTTATACGACGCGCCACCTTCACCCACTTGCATATGCGCCGATTGCCCGTAGCCCCGGATATTCGTGTAGGTGTAGTTGCCCGCCAGGAACAGGTCGCCGATCGTGTACGACGTGCCTATGGCGAACGCGCGCTGGCTGTCCACGTTGAACGGGGTATTGGCATAGAGGTCGGTCACCGCACCCGTCGCGGGATTGACCGTTGCAACGGTCTGGCCGAGGAATGTCTTCGTACCGATCATTGCATAGGGGTCAAATGCGTAGATGCCGTTCGGGTTGTTCAGGCGCGTGTACGCCGTGCCCACCGTGAAATTGCCATTTGCATAGTGCGCGCCCACGCTATAGGCGCTGTTCTGGTGGAAGTCGCCCGCCACGTTGCCGAACGAATACATGCCGCCGAAGGTCAAGCCCTTGATATCCGGTGACATGTACTTGACCGCGTTCGGCAAGCGGTCGCCGTTCATGCGGTCGAAGTCGCCCTGGTGGATCGCGTAGCCGCTGCCGAATGACGAGATGTTGTAGCCTTCCACAAACTCGTTGGTCATGTCGAGCTGGTTGCCGAGCGACACCGTGCCCCACGGGTTCTGCAAGCCGACATACGCCTGACGGCCGAACTCGGCTCCCCCCTGTGCAAACTTGCCGGAGCCGAGGTGGAAGCCGTTTTCGAGCACGAAGACAGCCGACAGTCCCCCGCCCAGATCTTCCGTACCCTTGAATCCGAACCGGTTGGCGTACGAGATGCCGTCGTCAAACTCGAACAGATGCGAACCGCCCGCGTTGTTGACGTAGGTGATACCGCCATCGATCACGCCGTACAGCGTCACGCTGCTTTGCGCATGGACCAGGGCGGGTGCGGATACGGCGCTTGCGCTCAATACTAGGCCTGCCAGCTTTACGGCATTACCCTTCTTCATCGTTGATTCTCCTGAACCCGTTTTTATAGTGCGGACGACCGGTGCAACTTTGGACCTGAAGCATCTCAATCGAGTGCGCGCCGTGGACAGCGGCGGATACGCATCCCGCGTATATAAAAGTACGGGTTCATATTTAACGAGGTTCGACGTTTTGCGACGCTTATCTGTCCGCCTGCGACCAAGCGTCGTTATTCGGTAGCGAGTGCAGCTTGCACTGCTTCAAGACCGTTAGCGCCGGTCGCGGTCGTTACACCTTCTAGCCAACGCTTGACGAGTTCGGAGTTACGCTTTAACGCTTCGGCCGCGGCAGCATCGACGTTTGTCTTCTTGTCGAGAACTTCGGCGATAACGCCGTTCGCGAGATCCACGCTAAAGGACATCTGCTTGAGCAGGCGCCCAACGTTTGGGCGTTGCGTAACATAACCGGTGCGCGCCACCGGGTTGACCTTCTCGAAGACGATGCCCGACTTCTATATAAGGGCATGGGTTATATCAAGTAGCACAGCCACTTCAACATTTTAGGAAACGTCTTAATGTTTTCAGGTGATGCCGGACATTAACATTGCGCCTCCTTAAACAACATTCCTCTTTGTTGCAAAACTGGCTTGGTGCCGTTGCTTCGCTATAGGAGTAATACAGACCTCTGAACACATGACTCCTACTCGCGGGGTTCGCCGCTCACTCTTTGCCGTCGCTGCGGGATTGGCATTTCTAAGCGCAACAGGCTCTGGCTTCGCTCAAATGCCACCACCGGGTATCGACGCACAACGCCGTCAGGACGAACAGCGTCAACAAACCGAGGAGCGCGCCAACGAGCGTCCGAGTGTGCTAACTGAAGCCCCTCCCGTTCGTGCGATTGACCTCACTTCGTTACCTGCTGAAACGCCGTGTTTTCCGGTGCATGCACTGCATTTGCTGCATAACCCCTTTAGCTGGCTCGATGCGCAGTTGCGGCCAGTGATCGGTGCTTGTGTAGGCAAGCGCGCGGTTCAAATCATCCAGGAAGCCGTCAATAACGCATTGATCGAGCGCGGCTATATCACGTCGCGGGTATTGATTCCCGAGCAGAGCCTGGCGTCATGGAAGTAATCGCTGGACGCGTGAGCGCGGTGCAGGTTGCCGGAGCAGGCCACGAGATCGGCTGGTCGCGCATGGTACTGCCGATGTATCCGGGGGCGATCTACAACCAGCGCGACGTCGATCAGGCGCTTGAATCGATCCGTCGTCTAAGCGGCCAGGCCGACACCGCCTTCGATATCCAGCCGGGCAATACGCTGGGCGAGTCGGTTCTACTTGTCAAACCCGCCGCCGATCCGCTGACGAGCAAACACTGGCATGCCACCATCGGAGCAGACAACTATGGGATCGACTCCACCGGACGCTATGAACTGAACGGTACATTCACGTTCGATTCACCGCTGCATCTCTACGATCAACTTACGCTCTCTGGCAGCACGAATGCTGACTTCACCGACCATCAAAAAGCCTCGCGCTCGGGCTCGGTGAACTGGAACATGCCGCTTGGCTATGCATCGTTCTTCGTAAATGCAAGCACCTCGCGCTATCTTCAAACGGTGGCTGGGTACATGGAACCGCAGCAATATCGCGGCGACAGCGCCGAGGTCAATACGGGGATGGGCTATGTCCCCTATCGGAGCGCGTCGGCGCGCACCAGCGTGCAAGCCAAGCTTTATCAC
>NZ_JBAUSA010001284.1:0-4638 GCF_049581465.1 Caballeronia sp.
CGCCAGCACTGCGCCGGCCGGAATGCGAATGAAAGTATGAATGGCGTCCCAGAGGGAATCGAACGCGGGGATTTTATCGGCGAAAAATTCGACTACGGCGAGCGCCGCCGCCACCCCGATCACCCACGGCGAACCCAGCACGGCGAGGGTGCCCGGAAGATGGGCGAGGCCCATGTTCTGAAATAATCCGGCAAGGAACACCGTCAGGTATAGGCGCAGCCCGCTGGCCCACGAAAGACCTGCTGCCAGCGAAAGTACTTCAAGCATAGCCGCCTCCTTGCGTACTGCTCATGCCGGGCCGGACACATCGGACAATTCCGCTGCGGCACGACCTGGCTTCCTGTCCGGGCCAGATACGGTAGGAACGCCCGGCGTGGCCAGCCTGCTCGAACCCTATATAGCTATTTCCACATCCCGCCAAGTGATTATAGCCACGCAAGCGCAAGCCTTGCAGCATGCGCATCAATGATGCGTTCGACGCATCGCATTCCGCCGGGGCGTTGCCATTCAAAGCGCCGTCTTTAGCACCTTAACGACCGGATTGATGACGGCTTTAATTGCTCGATCAATGCCCCGACGACAATTTCAATCCAACCATCCCGATTACGATCAATGAGACGCTTGCGATACGCGCAATCGTAACCGCCTCGCCCATGATGACGATTCCGAAAATGAATGCGCCCACTGCGCCGATACCCGTCCATACCGCATAAGCAGTGCCTAACGGCAATTGGCGCATTGCGAGCGCGAGCAGGACGAAGCTACCCACTGAGGTCACGATCGTGAACACGGATGGCCAAAGCCGGGTAAAACCTTCGGATGTCTTGAGCCCGGCAGCCCAGGCGACTTCGAGCAAGCCGGCAATAAACAATAGGAACCACGACATGGAAACTCCCTTGAAGAACGGGGCCGTCCCCAATGATTTGACGATCGCGCGGTCGTCCACGCGAGCGATAAGCCGGGCGCAATTATAACAAAGGGCGTTTTCGGCGGAGAAGGCAAGTATTCGCCATTGATTTACTCAATTGACCTTTGAATAACCCGGCGAGCGCATCCGGATTAATCCGAGTAATCCGAGCTATCGGCTTAAAAATCGGACAAAAAGCCATCCAGTCGGCATTCATCAAATAAACCCATCAATGTTCAAGAAGCGGGTCTAGGCTGGACTGGCGCGCAGCGAATCACCCGGATCGTTGCGGCAAAATGTCCTTGCATCGAGCCGGAAGAATCGCGAAACCACTAAAACACCTCACACACTCGACATTTCTTCGACGGAACTTTCCTGGAGCTCGATGCCCCGATAGCCTCGTATTTGCGCCTGTGCCCGTGCTCACGGGCCTGCTCGTGTGGACCTCACCCCTGAACCGCAAGCGCCGTCGTTCAGAGCTTCTGATCGACGGCCTTTTGCAATATGCGTCCCCATTTGTGCGCCTCGCGCCGGTCCTGCATCGGCAGGAGCCACTGGGCGTTTTTCGCGTCCTTGACGTCGAGCGCCACTTGCCACGCACCGCCGGCCGCGCTCTCGAATCGCGCCGCGCGCAGGTCGGCGAAGATGTACGATCCGCGTCGATCGCCAACCCGAACTTCGCAGAGCCGCTTCTGCGCCGCAAGCCGCACGCCGCCCCAGTCGCGTTTGAGTTCGTGGGTCCAGCCGCCGTCGTGGATATTGGGCGCGGTCTCCTTCCAGCGCCGCCAGAAGTACACGCCGATACCCACCACGACCGCGACCGCAATCACGGCCGCGCCGATCGCAACCCCCACGCCGAACGCCGCCGAGATCGCGTGAAACGACCAGAACGCGCCGTAAATCACGGCGACCAGAGCGACGAGCGCGAGGACAATCGGCATGGGCTATTGGGTTTTGTGCTTGGCGGTCCAGTCGCGCAGCGCCTGGAGCGTGTTCGCCACGTGCTGATCGGGGGAGAGGCTCGTGTATTCGTAGATCACCGTGCCGTCGGGCGCGATCACGTACGAGACGCGGTTAGCCATCGAGTTGACGAGCGGCATCGACGCGTCGTACTGCTTGATGATTTTCGCGTCAGGGTCGGCGGCGACCGGAAATTTGCTTCGGCATTCGCTGACCGAAAACTTCTTCAACGTGTCGATATTGTCGTGCGATACGCCGATCACGGTTGCGCCCAGCGCCTTGTAGTCATCGACGGCGTCGGCAAATTCGTGCGCCTCGATCGTGCAGCCCTTGGTGAACGCCGCCGGATAGAAATATAGGACGACCGGCCCCTTCTTGAGCTGATCGGCCAGTGAATACTGATAGGCATTACCGCCCAGCGATGCCTGCGCGTCAAAGAGTGGCGCGTGATCGCCGGGCTTGAGGGTCGCATAGGCGACCAGCGCATACACGGCGAGGCCCGCACCGAGAACCGCCGCCAGCATCCGGCCTGCAAATTTTTGCTTCATATCGACCCCTTTTGTCTCATGATCCGACACGCCATCAATAATGCACCCACGCACCTACTCAAGCCGATGCGCGCCGAACCACTCAGCCGCCTCGCACTGAAGCCGCGCCAGCACGGCGGGCGTCAGCACCTTGAATTGTTCGTCGGAACCTATGCTCGAATCAATCTCGAGCGCGTCACCGCGTTCGGCTGCCTGCGACACGCGCAAAAGCGCGCCGAGTGCGCCGCTGCCCGTGACGATCGCATCGCAAATCGGCTCCGATAGATTCAGTAGTTTCATGATCTCGACCGGCGGCAGATCCACCACGACATGCACGAGCGAAAAAATGCCGGTCATGAAGGCGGCGTCGGCGAATGATTCGCTGAATGGACGCATGGTACGCGCGGCCAGTTCCATGAAGCGTGCGCGCGTGCCGACGAGCTGGACCAGCGGGTCGGAGCGCCAGGGCAAATGACGGCCGTCCGCGTAAAGCAGCAATTGCGTCCAGCGCGAAATCTGGCGCGTGCCCGTCGCCGAGATCGCCTCGCGCAGCGACGACACCGGCCGGTTCAAACCGAACGCGCTCGAATTGGCAAGCCGCAGCAACTGCACGACGACGTTCGGATTGCGCTTGAGTTCGGCTTCGAGCTCCGTGATATCCGGTTCGCCGGACAGTACGCCAAGAAGCCGCAGTAACGCGTTTCGCGAGGGGTTCGTGCGGCGCGTGGTGAGCACCTGTGGACGCGCGAAGTAATAGCCCTGGAACAGATCGAAGCCTAGCTTGCGCGCAAAGGCAAAGTCCTGGTGCGTTTCGATTTTTTCCGCCAATAATGTCTTGCCGTGGCGCTTGAGCGTTGCTGCGAGTTCGGGCAAATGCGCGCGGTCGGCCGCGACAAAATCCACCTTCACATAGTCCACGTAAGGCAACGCTTCCTCTAGCGGCTTGGTCAGGCGCACGACGTCGTCGAGCGCAAACTGGAAGCCGGCCGCGCGCAACTGGTCGCATCGCTTGAAGACCTGGGAGTCGAAGGTCACGGTCTCCAGGATTTCCAGCACGAAACGATCGGGCGGCATGATGTGGACGATATCGTCGAACAGCAAATCCCGATTCATGTTCACAAAGCCGCGATAGTCCCCCAGCACCGCCGACAAGCCGATCTCGCCGACCGTGCGCGCGACCACGTGCGCTGTCGCCTGCACGTCGTCGAAGATCAGCGCGCGATTCTCGGGGCTGTCGCGAAACAGCAATTCATAGGCGTGCAAGGCGCTGTTTCGATCGAGGATCGGCTGGCGGCCCAGGAAGACGCTTTCCGGCTCGCGATGGCTGCGCGCGCCGGAGCTGGCATGGGCGGCGTGGCCCGGATCGCGTTTAACGCGCGGCATGCGACGGATTACCGGGCAGCTTGAACGCCGCGTGAACACGCGTCGCTCGGGCGGGGCCGGGCACAGGGCTTCGAAACGGCGCGGTCGTGTCAATCGGCGACAAGGATGGCATCGGCGGTGGGCAAAAAGAAGGCGAAGGCCAGCATGAGGAGAAGGCGCCTTAAAAACATGCTGGCGGTTACGAAAAGCGAGAGATCTTGTCGCACTGTACCTTAAATCCCGGTATCGCCACATTCCCTGAAACCCTGTTCCGTCAAGGCTTACGGCCATCCGGCCATTCCTCTAAAGAATTTCCCGACACAACCGTTAACTTGCAGATAACACGTCCGACTAACAGTCCGGCGGGGGGCAAGCGGCTCAGGCTTTATTGCGTCGATGTCGCCGGCGGCTTCATATGGCGCGCAATCAGACAGGTCATCAACTGAAACATGCAAGTGAAACGGTCCCGCGCCCAGCGCTTCAATTCATGGCTCACCCGCTCGAGGAACGTGCAGGCCGCCGCCGTCACGGCGTCGATCGTGCAGACCGTGCTCGCCGCTGACGCTAACGCCCCGGCCAACGACGCCGACGGCGGACCTCACGAAGCGACGCTCGCCGCGGTCGATTTCCTGGCGCAAGTGGATGCGTCGCTCAGGTTTCGCTATGTCTCCGAGGCGGGGATCCAATTCCTCGGCTATCACCGCGAGTACCTGAGCTCGCTGACCCTGCACGAACTGGTTCCGGCAAACGAAACCGATGAACTCGATGCGCTCTTCGCCCGCGCGCTGACGAGCGGCAAGCCCGAAAGCGCGACGCTGCATCTCTACAAATCGCTCACCGATCCGCTGTTCGTCGAGTTGCGCATCCAAGCTACCCACGCGC
>NZ_JBAUSA010001285.1:0-4975 GCF_049581465.1 Caballeronia sp.
CGATTAATGCCGTCTGGTGTGCGCACGGACTGCCGGTCGCGGGTTCGATCGATGCCTTCGTTGCTGCAGGATTCAAGGCGGGCGAGATCCCTCCGCATACAACAGCCGACCTCAATGGTCCGCTTCAACTCGCACTGCAATACAAAATTCCAATGCTCGAGATCGGCTATCCGCCGACGATGGGACGTACTGCGATCGATGTCGCGTTGAAGGTCCTCGCTGGCCAGTCCCTACCCAAGATCTATGAAATCAGCCCGCAAATTGCGCTGACCCGAGGAGACGAAACGGCATCAGTACCCCACCCTGACCAATACTTCGATCAGATCGTGGATGCCAAAGGTCCTCCGGACGAAATCATCGATGGTGGCATGGGACCGGGCTACAACCCGTCCACCTTCAAGGTCAAGCTGCCAGGTGAGAAATGAGTGCCGGTGACGTCGCCACGACAGATTTGATTGAACTTCACCAGATCACAAAGGAATTTCCGGGCGTGAAAAGCCTCGATCAGGTGTCGTTCGGAGTCCGTGCGGGTGAAATCCATGCGCTCGTCGGAGAGAACGGTGCAGGAAAATCGACGCTAACTAAGGTACTGGCGGGGGTTTATGCGCCCGACGCGGGCGAGATCCGATTCGATGGACGCGTAGTTCAGTGGAAGTCGGCACCTGACGCGAAGCGCCGCGGCATTCACGTCATAAATCAGGAACTCGTGTTGTTTCCACAATCGACCGTGGCCGAAAACATATTCGCCAGCGCTGAACCGCGCACCCGTTTGGGATTGCTCGATCATGCAACGATGAACGGGGATGCACAACGGTTGCTGACGGAATTGGGCGTGCAACTTGACCCGCGAGAGCGAGTGGGCAACTTGTCCGTCGCCGACCAGCAGATGGTTGAGATCGCCAAGGCGATGGCGAGTGAGACCCGAGTGCTGGTGCTGGATGAACCGACGGCGGTGATCGCGGGGCGAGAGGTGGAATTGCTCTTTGATCGTGTGCGTGCGTTGCGGGCGCGGGGTGTTGCAATTGTCTATATCTCGCATCGGCTGGACGAGATTTTCGCGTTATGTGATCGCGTGACGGTCATGAAAGACGGCCGGAAGGTCGCGACACACAACGTATCCGACACCACCCGGGACATGCTGGTCCGCCTGATGGTTGGACGCGAGATGAAGGATATCTACCCTCCTAAGCCGGCGCTGGCAGTGAATGCGCCAACCCTTTTGGAAGTGAGCGATCTGTGCGTTGGCAACAGGGTGTTCGACGCATCATTGTCGGTGCGGGCAGGCGAAATCGTGGGAATAGCCGGCATGGTGGGATCGGGGCGCACCGAACTCGCGTCTGGAATTTTTGGCGCTCTTCCTGCCCGAAGTGGAATGGTCAAGATTGGCGGCGTCAAGCGAACACGCATTACGCCCGCCATTGCGATCCGGCTCGGGCTCGGGTTTGTTACGGAGGACCGGAAATCACAAGGCTTGCTGATGCTGCTTAATGTAGCCGAGAACGTGACGGCCACGACGCTCAAAAGGGTCTCGCGGCTGGGCCTGATGCGGCGTGGCCCGGAAAGGTCCGCTGCTGACGAAGCAATCAAAAGCTACGCAATCGCCGGAGCGCGCCCCACTGGTAGTGTGTCGACGCTGTCGGGCGGTAACCAGCAAAAGGTATTGATCAGCCGTTGGGTCCGCGTATGCAAGCGTGTGCTGATCCTCGATGAGCCAACGCGCGGAGTGGATGTGGGCGCCAAGGCTGAAATTTATCGAGTCATGCGGCAACTGACCGAAAGAGGCTTGGGGATCTTGATGATCAGTTCGGAACTCCAAGAAGTCATCGGTATGTCCGACCGGGTGCTGGTGATGCACGAAGGCCGTATTAATGGCGAGCTCACTGGCAGCGCCATGACCGAGCACGACATTATGCGACTCGCAACGACCTCGCTGACACACACTACAGGAGGCGTGCATGAGTGCGCTCTTTAGCTTGAACAACGGTCGGTCGCTGTCAATGCGCCGCCATTTATCACACAACGCAGCCGCTTGGGTTGTGCTCGTTCTCCTGTTCGTCTTGCTTGTAGCCGGCACTCTTATCAGCGACCGATTTTCGACTGTCGGCAACTTGCTCAATGTGCACCAGCAGGCAACCGGTCTTGCGCTTGTTTCGCTCGGACAAACGCTGGCGGTCTTAACTGGCGGTATCGACTTGTCGGTTGGATCCATCATCAGCGTGGCAGCTACGCTCACGTCAGGTCTCGCCGACAATCCTTATGGTGGCTGGCCCACTGCCGTGATCGCCGTAGTCCTGCTTTCCGGTTTAATCGGAGTGGTCAATGGGTGTCTTATCTTGTGGCTGAAGGTCCATCCGTTGATTGTCACGCTGGGAATGGGAGCCGTTCTGCAGGGAGGCGTTCTTTATTACTCGTTGGGGCCCGCAGGCAGCGTACCGGACGGGTTTGATTCGGTTGCTTATGGCCGGTTCCTGAACATCCCTGTTACTGCAACGATCGTCGTGCTGCTGTTCTTCGTCGCCTCGGTCATGATGCGAAAGACACGCTTCGGTCACTACATTTACATGGTGGGCGACGACGACCACGCAGCAGCTTTGTCCGGCGTGCCGACGACACGCGTGATCCTTTTTGTGTACGTTTTCTCTGCGATCTGCGCGGGTCTCACGGGCATCTATCTCGCCGCTCAGTTCGGCTCGGGTCAGCCCTACCTGGGTGTCAATTACACCTTGGCGTCGATCACGCCAGTGGTCGTCGGCGGGACTGTTTTGACAGGGGGTCGAGGCGGTGTCGTCGGTACGTTGATCGAGGCATATCTGCTCAGTCTTCTCAACAATCTGATCAATTTCGCGGGCATCCCTTCACAGTATCAATTGATCGTGCAAGGGCTTGCGGTGATCATCGCGGTTTCAGTCAATACGCAACGCAAGCGGGTGACAGCATGAGCGCCGTCGTTCCGAAACGGCCCGCATGGTCGCAGTTCATTTCCTTGAACGTTGCGCGTCGGTACGGCATCTTCATTTTCTTTGCGCTTCTCGTGATTGCCTCTGGCATTTTGTCGCCGACGTTCTTGCGTCAAGACAATGTGGTCAACATGCTGGTGCAATTCGCCCCGCTTGGAATGGTCGTAATTGGGCAGGTGTTCGTGATCCTCGTCGGTGGACTGGACTTATCAGTCGCATCAGTTATGGCAACGGCTGCAGTGATCGCGACTTGTTTTGACGGGACGAATGCCTCAGCGCCAAAAATTTTTGCAGCGACGATAGGCATGTGTTTCCTCACGGGCTTGTTGAACGGTTTGCTGGTCACGAAGCGCCAGGTTTCACCGTTTCTCGCAACATTTGCGACCGCCGTCGTGTTGCAAGGTCTCCGCTTTGCCTACACGCAAGGTGCCCCGTCGGGCAATGTACTTCCAATATTTCATGAAATGGGTACAGGGTTCCTCGCCGGGATGCCAATCAATGTGGTGATCGTCGCAGTGCTGGCGCTTGTCTTCGGTGTCTTGCTTCATTTGTCGACGTTCGGACGACGCGTGTTCATGGTTGGCGGGAACTCCGAATCTGCGCGCCTGGTTGGCGTGAACCCGGACATCATCCGGATCGCATGCTACGTCGTCAGCGCAATGCTGGCCGGACTAGCGGGGCTTGTGCTATCCGGCTTTGTCGGCATCGTCGATAACTGGGTGGGACGAGGCTTCGAGCTTGATTCCATCGTGGCGACAGTCATGGGGGGTGTCGCCCTGTCAGGGGGCAAGGGGTCGTTGCTTGGCGGGTTGGTCGGCGCAGCAATCCTGATCATCGTCTTCAACATTGTGTTGTTGCTTGGCATGCCGGTGCAGGCACAAATCATCGTCAAGGTCCTGATCATCATCGGCGCGTCGGCCTGCTACGTGATCCGGCGCGCGCGATAAAGACATTCACGACGCGGACGACCGATGAAGGATTCGTCCGCCAAAAAAGGAGATTGAGCATGAGAGCAGTTCGGTTTCACTGCGCACACGATATCCGGGTCGAGAACATTCCCGATCCGAGCGGCATGGGCGCCAATCAGATGATTGTTAAGCCGATGTGGTGTGGCATCTGCGGTACAGACCTTCATGAGTATCAAGCAGGTCCCATCGTCGTGCCTACGGAACCTCATCCTCTGACGGGTGCAACTGCGCCCCAAGTGCTAGGGCATGAATTCAGCGCGGAGGTCCTCGAGGTCGGCAAGGACGTCAAGAACGTGCAGCCGGGCGACCGCATCTCGGTGATGCCACTGGCGTCATGTGGGCAATGCTATTACTGCACCCGCGGAATGCGCCACCTGTGCGTCAAGATGGCGTGCGTTGGCTTGAGCTGGGATGGAGGCGGCATGGCGGAATACACAGTCATCAATGACTATCATGCGAACAAGCTGCCTGACTCCGTCAGCGACAAACAAGGTGCGCTGATCGAACCGGCCGCCGTTGCACTTTACGCGGTGGACAGGGGAGGAGTGACGGTTGGCTCGTCGGTATTGATCACGGGTGCCGGGCCAATAGGCGTGCTCGCGGCGCTGGCTTGCCATGCAGCAGGTGCTAGTCAAATTTTCGTGAGTGAGCCCAATTCGGCAAGGGCGGCGAAGATGGCAGGTTTTGGCGTGGCGTCCGAAATTTTCGACCCGACAGATGGCGAGTTGCCACAAAAGATTCGCGACCTCACTGAGGGCGTGGGTGTCGACGTCGCGATTGAATGCTCAGGAAACCAGCACGGTTTGAATGCGTGCGTGGATGCCGTGCGTTCGGCTGGCGCGGTTGTACAGGCTGGTCTGCATGTGGGTACAGCGACTGTCGATCCAATGAAATGGTCGCTCAAGGACATCCACATCGAAGGCACCTGGTGCTACCCCGTCACGATATGGCCTCGCATCATCGGAATGATCGCTAACGGCAAGTTTCCGGTCGAGAAGCTAATTCACGATCTGATCGATGCCGACGATGTCGTTGCGAAAGGTTTCGATG
>NZ_JBAUSA010001286.1:0-3000 GCF_049581465.1 Caballeronia sp.
CGGTAGGATCGGTCAGGGAGATCATCTTCGGAGGCGTCAACGACTCGGCAGATTCGGGGGCGTCGGAACTTACCGGGTTGGTTTCTTCAAGGGCTCGCAGATACTCTCCTACGGCCCGACGCCGCCCGGCGACGGGCCCCGCGTTCGAGAGCAACATGTAGTGAGCGTCGCGAGTCGATGTCAGGCGATCGCGTCTCCCGCAATGACAAACAGGCGCGGGGGACCGTGGCAGATTGCGGTGTGCCCTCTGCGTCGAAGGGGCGAAGCGCGACGCTAGCGCGCCCCCTTATGCCGATGCCGATACTAGGCCGGTGGTCTGGCCGTTCGCGAGCATCAGTTGAACGAGCGCAGTCTGTGCCGTCTGGATTTCCCCCAAGACCTGCATGATCAGGTTGGCCTTGCTTGTGTTGGCGGCCAGGTCGTCGCCGTTGCTATGGGAAGCGGAGGTGCCAGAATTGCCCGAGCCACCCGAATGACCGGATCTGGCCGTACTTCCAGAAACGCCGCTGCTGCCCTGATTCGACGCCGAGCTCGAAGAGGTCTGCGAGTCCGGCGAGGCCTTTTGCCCGATCAATGCGGCCAGCATCGCTTCGAGAACCTGGATGCGCGCCTTCAGTTGCTGGATCTCGGGGGCGGTCGAAGCACTGCTGCCGCCACCGCCTGCGCCACTCCCCGCATGGCCGCTCGAAGCAGTCGAGGACGTCGCCGAACCCGACGACGACGATGAGGTGCTGGAAGACGTGTTACCTGAGGCGACGTTGGTTGTCGATGCGGGCTTGCTGGTATCCGAACTCGACGCGGACGTGCTCGCGGACGTAGGTGCGGTAGTGCCGATCGCACCGAGTCCTGCCGCCGCTGCGGAGGTAGTCGACTGTATTTGCATGGTCCTTGGATTCAAACGCAAAAGTGTGCGACGCGGCAACGCGAGGGCAAAGCGCGTCAGCGTCGTCGGAAAAATTCCAGATGACTGCCCAACTTGGATTAACGACGCCTGTCCGTAATTTCCTTAAACGATTGCCGCTGGGAAGCCAAACTTGTGGTCAGCGATGTGAGGTGGGACATGTCCAGGTAGGCGTGCAGGTTGGGGCCACTCAGCTTGCATGTGGCGATCGGGGCGTACTTTGCTGCAGACTCGAACTCGCCGCCGGCACGATCCCGAGGCGGCGATTCAATCCGGGCGTGTTTCCTACCGAAATGATGGGCCGCACGTCCAGCCGCATGACGAACAGCGGACGCGTATGCACGCTCTGCAGCGAGGGAGGAAGACTCGCGAGATCGAGCTTGGACATGGTGAGATCCTGTACGGAAGGAAGACAGTAGAGTTGGATTTGATGCGAAACGCGACGATTTAACGATTCGCAACGAACAGTTGCCCGGTCCTTCCAAAGACAGCGACGTGTGCTTTGAACCAATCTTCCTGAGCAAGCCTCGTCCGCCAAGGAGAGTTGCGAGCCTGTTCCCTCGCGTCAGATTCGAGGGCATCGAGGGATGCGAGGTAGTGTAGTGCAAGGTGCGTGAACGGCAGGGGCTCTGCCTCCACAATCCGGAACCGTCGCACGACGAGCCAATCGGGGCACTCCAGCAATGCTGGAATGTCATCCTCCTCATACCAGCGGTCGAACTCTTCAGCGCGGTCCGCGGGCACGGTAAAAAACACCGCATAGACGAAAGCCGCTTCGTTTAAGGACGCGTTGTTTGCATCAGGCCTTTTCCAGCAGCCGATTTCCTCGCCGATATAGCGCGTGAAATTCGTGACGTCGGTCAGTATGCGGCGAGTTGTTTCATCCAGATTCGCCTTGATCTGCTTGTACTCTGGCGTCACCAGCGCACCCTTGCTTTCCAGATCGTAGAGCGCCAGATGGGCAGGGCTGTCTACGTTGCGATAGCGCTGCGCATTGATGAAACCCGGTGCTTCCATGCGCGGGGGAATATGCTCGGTGTCGTACCAGCGATTAAACTCGTCCTCCCAGCTTGCGCCGGGGGTCATTTCCGTAAACAGCACAGCTTTCTTAGCCATTTGTCTGCCTTCTAAAAAGGTGTTGGGTTCTAGCGCCAACCGAGGCCGGGGGCGACATGCGTGAGAATCGATTCGATTACGTGCGCGCAATATTGCACGCCCAACTGGTTAGGCACGGTGAGCAGCAGGGTATCGGCCGCTGCGATTGCGTCGTCCTTAGCGAGTTCTGCGATGAGAGCATCCGGTTCGGCGGCGTAATCTCGACCGAAGATCTTTCGCACATCGTCGTCCAGAAAACCGACCGTGTCGCTGCTTTGGGCGTCTCGCCCAAAATACATCCGGTCCTGGTCGTTCATGAGCGCGAAGATGCTCCGGCTGACCGACACGCGCGGCTCGCGTGTATGTCCGGCCTCTTTCCATGCCTCGCGATACGCGCGGATCTGCTCTGCTTGCTGGACATGAAGAGGGCGGCCCGTCTCGTCGTTCTTCAATGTCGAGGTCTGGAGGTTCATGCCCATCTTCGCGGCCCATACCGCAGTGGCGTCCGAGCCAGAACCCCACCAGATGCGCTCGCGAAGGCTCTCGGAATGCGGTTCGATCCGGAGTAGGCCAGGGGAATTTGCAAACATGGGCCTCGCATTCGGCTGCGCAAAGCCCTTGCCTCGCAACACCTCATAAAAGACTTCCGTGTGGCGGCGCGCCAGATCGGCATGAGTCTCGCCCGCAGCAGGTGCGTACCCGAAGTACTGCCATCCGTCGATAACCTGTTCGCCGGAGCCTCGGCTAATGCCAAGTTGCAGCCGTCCTCCGGCAATCAGATCGGCTGCGCCGGCATCTTCCGCCATGTAGAGCGGATTCTCGTAACGCATGTCGATAACACCCGTGCCGATTTCGATCCGGCTGGTTTTCGCGCCGACCGCTGCAAGCAGTGGAAAAGGTGAGGCAAGCTGTTGCGCGAAATGATGAACGCGGAAGAAGGCTCCATCTGCGCCTAGCTCTTCAGCGGCAACTGCCAGGTCGATGGATTGCAGAAGGACATCCGC
>NZ_JBAUSA010001287.1:0-4211 GCF_049581465.1 Caballeronia sp.
GCGCGTGGCTTGCCCGCAAGTTCGGCCTGCAGGGCAGCAGGCGGGACGGCATGGTGAAGATCGTCGGCGGTGCGTCGCTGGGCAACAAGGAGCGCGTGACGGTGGTCGAGATCGGCGATACGTGGCTCGTGCTCGGCGCCGCGCCCGGCAATGTGAGGTTGCTGCACACGATGCCGGCAGGATCGACGCAAGTCAGTGGCATCGACAATCCGGCCGCGCCTTCCTCGCCGATGCAAGGCGGTTTCGGCCAGCGTTTTCGCGATGCCCTCGGCAATGAAGCCACCAAACGCCTGCAAAAGTTCGCCGGCGGGAGCAAGTAATGAAGTTAAGTTTTTGGGTACGCGGCCTGAAGTTGCTGCTACCGGTCCTGATCGCAGCGCTTCCCTACGCTGCGTTCGCACAAAGCACCGCCGGACTGCCAGCGTTCAACACCAGTCCCGGCCCCAACGGCGGCACGACCTATTCGCTCAGCGTCCAGACGATGCTGCTGCTGACCATGCTGTCGTTCCTGCCAGCCATGGTGCTGATGATGACGAGCTTCACGCGGATCATCATTGTGTTGTCGCTGCTGCGCCAGGCGCTTGGCACGAACACCACGCCGCCGAACCAAGTGTTGGTCGGGCTCGCCTTGTTTCTTACGCTGTTCGTGATGTCGCCTGTGCTAGACCGCGCTTATGCCGACGCGTACAAGCCCTTCTCCGACGGCACGATCACCATGGACCAGGCCATGACGCGCGGCATTACGCCGTTCAAGGAGTTCATGCTGCGCCAGACGCGTGAAAGCGATCTCGCGTTGTTCGCGAAGATTTCTCACGCCGCACCGATGAACGGTCCCGAAGACGTCCCGCTCTCGCTGCTGGTGCCGTCGTTTGTCACGAGCGAGCTCAAGACCGGTTTCCAGATTGGCTTCACGATATTTATTCCGTTTCTCATCATCGACATGGTGGTGGCGAGCGTGTTGATGTCGATGGGGATGATGATGGTGTCGCCCACCACGATTTCGTTGCCGTTCAAGCTGATGCTGTTCGTTCTCGTGGATGGGTGGCAGTTGCTGATCGGGTCGTTGGCGCAAAGCTTTACTTAGCAGGCACCCAAAGATGACTCCTGAATCCGTCATGTCGATCGCGCACCAGGCCATGTATGTGGGGCTGCTGCTCGCGTCTCCGTTGTTGCTGACCGCGCTGATCGTCGGCCTTGTGGTAAGCCTGTTCCAGGCCGCCACGCAGATCAACGAAAGCACCCTCTCCTTCATTCCGAAATTGTTGGCGGTGGCAGTCATGCTCGTGATCGCCGGGCCATGGATGCTGGAAACGCTGCTCGACTACATGCGCCACGTGTTCACCATCACGCCCGCCATCACCGGCTGACCATGTTTTCCGTCACTTACGCGCAACTCAACGTCTGGCTGACAGCGTTTCTCTGGCCGTTCGTTCGTATTCTCGCGTTGATTGCGACGGCGCCGCTATTTAGCCACATGGCCATCCAGGTTCGCGTAAAAGTCGGCCTGGCCGCCTTTGTTTCGCTGATCGTGGCGCCCACCCTCGGCGCCATGCCGGCGGTCACGGTTTTCTCCGCTGCGGGCGTCCTGATCATCGTCAACCAGTTCCTGATCGGCGCGGCGCTCGGGGTGACGATGCAAGTCGCCTTCGCCTCAATCGATGCCGCCGGCGAGTTCATCGGCATGCAAATGGGCCTGGGCTTCGCCATGCTCTACGACGCGCGCGCGGGCGGAAATTCAGTCGTGATATCGCGCTTCCTGAATACCATCGCGATGCTGGCGTTTCTCGTTTTCGATGGCCATTTGCAGGTGATCGCCGCACTCATCGACACGTTTCAAAGCGTGCCGGTGAGCGCGAACGTCCTCGGTTCCGCGGTGTATGCGCGCGGCTGGCAGACACTGGCCTCGTACGGCGCAAGTGTATTTTCGACGGGTCTGCTGCTGTCGTTGCCGGTGGTGACCGCATTGCTGGTCACGAATCTGGCGCTTGGCATCCTGAATCGCGCGGCACCGCAGATCGGCATTTTCCAGATTGGCTTCCCCGTCACGATGATGGTCGGCTTGCTGCTGATCCAGTTGATGATGCCGAACATGATTCCGTTCTTTCAGCGCATTTTCGAGAGCGGGGTCGATCAGATGGGGCGCGTGGCGGCGGCGTTGTAGGGTGCGTCACCCGTTGTTCGCCGCGCCATAAAAAAAGCCGCCCTTTCCCCGAGGCGGCTCAAGCACAACATACAACCCTCATCAATTCAATTTCAGCTGCCGCTGATGTACTGGAACAGCGACATTTTCTCGATCGATGCAAACGCCTGCTGCGCGCCCTGCAATGCCGTCGACGTCAGTTCGTACTGGCTGATGGCGGACGCCATGTCGACGCTCGTCAGGTCCGCCAACGAGTTGGCATTCTGCGTGGAGGTGGTCTGCATCGAGGTCTGCGTCGCGTTGACTTCCTGCTCACGGCCGCCCACTGACGTCTGGACTGCCAGCATGTTGTTGTAGTTGTTCTCGATCTTCGTCGCCGCCGTAGACAGCGCATTGGTCGATGCCGCCGCCTCAGCGGGCGTGGTCGTGGGCTGGTTCAGCGCGGCGACCAGGTTATCGAGCGTGGCGAAGATGTCGGTCGCGCCGGGGGTTGTCGCATTGGCGGGCGCCACGGTGAATGTGTCGTTATTCGCAGGCGTGCCGCTGATCGTCACGCTCTCACCCGCAAAGCTGATGGCGTTGCCCGGCACGTATTGAGTCGGCCCACCAACGGGCAAGCCGGGGGCCGGCGGCGTCGCCGTATTCATCTGCGACATGTCCAGGACCTGATACTGCAAGGGGCTGCCCGTGGGCGGTGCCGGCACCGCCGTCGAGAACGTGATCGAGTACGTATCAGCGTTGCCCGGATTGGTCGGGTCCGTCACGCTGACCGGGCCCAGTATCCCCGTGCCCGTATTCCCGGCCGTCGCAGTCGCCACGGGCGTGCTTTCGGTCGGCGAGACACTCTGGAATACCGCTGTGCCCGTGTCGCCCACGGGGATTGAGCGGCTATCGGTGATCTGAACCACGCGCTGGCCGTTATCGCCGCCATAGGTCACACCTACAGCCGGCGGCGTGTTGTTGGTGAACGTCGTCGCGTTGCCCTGAAAACCCGAGAAAATCGAGTTGCCCGAGCTGTCGGTGGTGTTCGCCAACCCCAGCAACTGGTTCCGCAAGGTCTGGATCTGCGTCGCGATGTCGGCCCGATTGGCGTCCGAGAGCGAACCGTCACCGGCACTGGTCACCGCCGTCTGGATGGCCTGTATGGTGCTTACCACGCCCTTCATCGTGGAATCTTCCAGCCCGAGCGAAGTCGTCGCGCTCGCCTGATTCGTGGCGTACTGCGCGAGCGTGGCCGATTGTGCCGTGAGTTGCACCGCCTGAGCGGCACCGATCGGATTGTCGCCGGCGGTCTGCAGCTTGTTGCCGGTGGCGATCTGCTGGTACATCGTGGCAAGCGTCGACTGCTGGTCGTCCATTGCCTGGACGTTCATCGTGAAGTACTGGGAACTGGAGATACGCATCGCAAAAGCCTCAACTAAAAATGCCAAGCAGGGTCTGGAACAGCGTCGACGCGGTCTGGATGACCTTGCTGTTGGCCTGGTATAGCTGCTGGTACTGGATCAGGTTCGCCGCTTCTTCGTTCAGGTTCACGCCCGACACGGACTGCTGCGCCGACGTGACCTGATTGAGCACAGCCGTCTGGGACGTGCTCGACGTCTGGAGCTGATCGGTCGTATTGCCAATGCCATTGACGTAGTTCGCGTACGCACTGGTGAGCGTATCGGTGCCGTTGTTCATCGACTTGGTCTTGCCGACCTGCGACAGGGCGAGCGCGTTGCTACCGTCAGTCGGGCCGCTTGCGGCTGTCGTTACCGTGAACGTGTCGCCGTTGGCGGGCGTGCCGGTGATGGTCGTATTCACGCCAGCGGCACTGAACGTCATGCCGCTCGTAAAGGGGAACGGCGTGCCCGCCGTCACCACCGTGCCGCCGGCCAGCGTCACGGATACGGTCGAAGTCATCGTGCTGGTCGCTGTACTGTAGGTCAACGTGCCCGTGGCCGGAACGACGAGCCCGGGGCCCGCAGTACTGGCCGCCGCAATGGTTGCCCCACCGCCATTGCCCGTCGTCGCCGTCGCGGTGACCACCGGCGTCTCAGCGGCGATCCCCGCAGCCGAGGACGTGCTGGAC
>NZ_JBAUSA010001288.1:0-9707 GCF_049581465.1 Caballeronia sp.
TTTGTAGGCAACCGGATGCTGGAGTCCTATCTTCGCGAAACCGAGGCTTTGTTACTGGAGGGCGCTTCACCGTCGCAGATCGATCGCGCGGTGGAGCAGTTTGGTATGGCGATGGGTCCCTGCCGGATGATGGATCTGGCAGGCGTGGATGTGGTCGCGAAGGTGGTTTCTGAACGTGCGCGCAATGGCGATCTTCCGGCGGATCCGGACTACCGCATCGTTACCCGCCATCTCGCCGAACTCGGGCGATTTGGGCAGAAGTCGGGCGAGGGGTTCTATCGCTATGACGGTCGCACATTCGTCGACGATATTGATGCGCGTTCACTCGTGCAGAGCCTGGCTCGGCGGCGCGGAATTCTGCCGCGCGACGCGATTGAGGACGCGGAGATCGTCGAGCGGTGCATCCTTCCCCTGATAAATGAAGGGTTTCAGATTCTGTACGAAGGTGTCGCCTCCAGGGCGTCTGATATCGACGTGGTCTGGCTTTCGGGCTATGGCTTTCCGGAGAAGAATGGTGGCCCGATGTACTACGCGGACAGAATCCTCGGGCGCGCCCGGCTGATGGAGCGACTCCAGCACTATGCCGCGTCCAGCGGCAATCAGTGGGGATATTGGACACCGACTGACGCGCTGACGGTGAGCAGAACAGAGATTGATGGTGAAACCGTCGTCGCGGAGGAAAGATGAGGCAGGCTGTGATTGTTTCGACGGCGCGCACGCCAATTACGAAAGCATTCAAGGGTGGCTTTAACGCCATGCACTCACCTACGCTAGCCGGGCACGCGCTGCGGGCGGCGTGTGAGCGCGCGAAACTCGATCCCCTCGAAATCGAAGACGTTGTCCTGGGAACGGTCCTGAGCAGCGGGACAGCGGGCATGAACCTGGCCCGCCATGCCACGTTCGCGGCGGGGTTCGGGTTTTCAACCCCGGCGCAGACCATGGATCGCCAATGTGCCTCGGGGTTGATGGCCATCGCCACGGCGGCCAAGCAGATCACGGTTGACGGCATGGACATCGTAATGGCCGGTGGCCAGGAAAATATCTCCGCTGAGCAGGCGACCTATTTCCAGGCGGTATCGGATCGCGCTGATCCGGCAGTGATACATCAGGTGCCCCACGCCTATATGCCAATGCTTCATACCGCGGAGTATGTCGCGCGGAAATACGGCATTAACCGGGAAGCGCAGGATGCTTTTGCTTTCCTCTCCCAGGAGCGCGCGGCCAATGCCCAGCGTGACGGGCGTTTCGAAGCTGAAATTGTGCCGGTGACTACGCACATGCGCGTGACCGAGAAGGAATCCCGGCAAACGTACGAGCGTGAAGTGACCGTTTCCCGCGACGAGGGGCCGCGAGCCGCGACAACGCTGGAGGGGCTGGCAAGACTGGCGCCGGTCGTCGAGGGGGCACGGTTACCGCCGGAAATGCAAGTCAGTTGTCGGATGGTGCATCCGCATGTGTGTTGATGGAATCGTCGACTGCCGACCGGCGCGGACTGACACCTCTCGGCATTTACAAGGGTATGGCGGTTGCGGGACTTGCGCCCGAGGAGATGGGAATCGGCCCGGTAATCGCCATTCCCAAGCTGCTGAAGAATCACGGTCTGTCTATCGACGACATTGGTCTGTGGGAACTGAACGAGGCATTTGCTTGCCAGGCGCTCTTTTGCCGGGACCGGCTGGGTATCGATCCGGAAAAGCTGAACATCAACGGGGGCGCCATCGCACTCGGGCATCCCTACGGCATGACGGGCGCCCGCCTGGTGGGCCATGCGCTGCTGGAGGGGCGCCGTCTTGGCGTGCGGTATGTCGTGGTCACGATGTGCGTGGGAGGCGGTATGGGCGCAGCAGGGTTGTTTGAGGTGGTGCAATGAGCTACGCGTCTATCTTCAGCTTGAGTGGCAAGGCGGCGCTGGTGACTGGGGCGTCGAGTGGAATAGGCCTTCATATGGCCAGGACACTGGCCGGAGCCGGTGCCAGGGTTGTCCTCTGCGCACGTCGGTCGGACCGTATCGAGCAGGCCGCCGCGGACTTGCGCGAGCAGGGTTACGAGGCATACGCGGTTCCATTGGACGTGACTCAGCCATCGACATTCGACAGCGTCTGGGCTCTCGCGGAGGAGAAGGTCGGTCAGTCGATTGATATTCTCTTCAACAACGCAGGCATCCTCTATACCGAGCGATTTATCGATCAGACAGCGGAACAGGTCAGCGCTGTATTCGACACCGATCTGAAGGGCGCTTTCCTGCTTGCTCAGGTAGCCGCGCGGGCGATGATCCGTTCAGGCGGTGGTTCGATTATCAATGTGGCATCGACCGCCGGACTCCGCGCTGGCGGTTCACTCTCGAGCTATGGGGCAGCGAAAGCGGGGCTGATTCATCTAACTCGAGTGATGGCACTGGAACTCGCATCGAAGAATATTCGGGTGAATGCCATTTGCCCGGGGAATTTCGAAACCGACATGCACACGTCCTTTGAAGAGAAGGGCTTCGCGGAGTCTATCCGGCAGCGCATTCCAATGAAGAAGTTTGGCCAGCCCGCTCAACTGGACGGTGGCGTGCTGCTGCTTGCCTCCGAGGCAGGCAGTTATATTACTGGCGCCTGTTTGCCGGTCGACGGTGGCCAGGTACTTTCCTGGATGTGATGCGAAGAAGAGATGATCGATGACTGACAAGCTTTCGGCACGCTGCGGCCTTACTATCGGATCGATTCTCGCCAGTGGCGTTCGCGCGGGCAGGAACAACTCGATCGTGACCACCGATGGGGCGCGGATGAGTTACAGCGCACTGCAGGAGCGAATCGCCAAGCTAGGAAAGACCCTGTTTGATTCTGGCGTTCGCACAGGTACTCGTGTGGCGGTTCTCGATCGAGACTCGCATCGTTACCTTGAGGCCTATTTTGCCGTCCCGATGCTCGGCGCGACGTTGATGACGGCGAACATCCGGCTCTCACCGGCGCAATTGCGTTATACCCTGGAACACAGCGAATCGGCTGTGGTGATCGCGGCAGCCGAGTTCTTGCCGCTGCTTGAGCAGGCACTTGAAGGTAGCGCGTTAAAGCCGCGGCTGATTGTGTGCGCCGACGGTAGTCCGCATACTATTCCAGCTAGCGTGGCCTACCTCGGCGACTATGAAGCCTTGCTCGGCGCTGCAGGTGAGTTTGAGTTTCCGCAGGTCGACGAAGAAGCTATTGCAACTCACTTCTACACAACGGGTACGACGGGCCTGCCCAAGGGCGTGTGCTACACGCACCGCCAACTGGTTGAGCATACGTTGGCAGTGGGGTTGGCACTTGCTTCCGCGGACGATTACCAAAGCCTGCGGGTCGGCGATGTTTACCTTCCGCTCACCCCCATGTTCCACGTGCATGCCTGGGGCATGCCATACCTCGCGACGCTTCTTGGTCTGAAGCAGGTTTATCCGGGGCGCTTCGATCCAAAGACCATTCCGGCGCTGATTGTTCGGGAGGGGATAACGTATTCCCATTGTGTCCCGACCATTCTCCAGATGATCCTGGACGAAGCGCGCCAGCAAGGGATGACGTTCTCAGGCTGGAAGGTCATGGTCGGCGGATCGGCGATGGTTCCCGCCCTCGCATCTCGCGCGTTGCAGGCTGGCATTCGGGTTTTCGCCGGCTACGGGATGTCGGAGACTTGTCCAGTGGTGTGTTTCGCACGCGCGGACGCAGCACTTGCGGCGCAGAGCCCCGCTGATTTGTGCCGGGTGGGACAACCGGTGCCGTTGGTGGATCTCCGTCTCTGGGGCGACGATGTCGAAGACGGTGAACTTGTTGCGCGTGCACCGTGGCTGACACGTGCGTATGTCAAGGACGAACACGGCACGGAACGTCTCTGGGAAGGGGGATACCTGCACACCGGAGATGTTGCGCGAATCGACGATGACGGCGCAGTCAGAATCGTCGATCGTTTGAAAGACGTGATCAAGTCCGGTGGAGAATGGATATCGTCACTGGAACTCGAGCGGCTCCTGCGGGAACACGGATCTGTGGAGGAGGCCGCTGTGATAGGCGTGCCAGACGATAGATGGGGAGAATGCCCGAGAGCATTTGTCAAGCTCAGCGCGGAACGTGCGATAGCGGATGACACAGTGGTCGGAGAGTTGACTGGACTGCTGCTCGAGAAGGTTCGTATTGGCACGATACCGAGATTTGCGATTCCGAAATCATTCGTCATAGTCGAAGACATTCCCAAGACCAGTGTTGGAAAAATCGACAAAAAGCGCCTTCGTACGTGGGAAGACGTGCCGGACGAACAGCGCTGACGAGGAAAGTCGCCTGGCTGCATTAAGGCGGCTGCTTCATCTTGAGATATTCAGAAATATAAAAATCCGCACGACTGAAAAAATAAGCTCGCTGTGAAATGAAGTGAGCAGATCTACTGCTTTTCCGGCAGAGAACGCATAGGAGAGAGACGATGTCAACGAAGTTTGATGAAGCGTCACCGAACCGGTGGCACGTTCTTGTTGCGTGTTTTATGGCATACGCCTTCGACGCAATGGATTTCATGCTATTGGCGCTGGCACTGCCAGCGATCATTGCGGAATTCCACCTGTCGCTGGCGATGGCGGGTCTTATCGGTACGGCGACGCTTGTCGGAGTCGGATTCAGCAGCGTGCTGATTGGGTGGTACGCGGATAACTACGGGCGCAAACGGGCGCTGGTAGGAAGCTTGATGATATTCGGGCTGTTCACGGCGGCAATTGGTTTTGCGCAGGACTGGACGCATCTCCTGCTTTTGCGCTTCCTTGCGGGACTCGGTCTCGGCGGAGTATGGGGCGTGGCTGCTGCGTTCATTCGCGAGGTGTTCCCTGCGCGTCACCGAGGCCGGGCGGCAGCTTTTGTCCTCGGGTCCTGGCCAATCGGATTCGGATTTGCGGCGTTCCTCGCCCGGTTTGTCCTGCCTACTTATGGTTGGCGTGCTCTCTTTTTTTGTGGAATCGGTGCGATCGTCGCCGCTATCTACGCGCTGGTCTTTGTACGCGAATCGGCTGCATGGATTGCAGATCGCGAATCGACACCCGACGTGAAGCGTTCGGTGTCCGTGCGTGAACTTTTTTCGGATGAACTCCGCCTCACGACCATTCTCGGGACACTGGCTGCCACCTTTGCGCTGGTCGGCTACTGGGGGGCCAATACGTGGATACCGACCTATCTGGTCAAGGAACGAGGGCTCGGTACGGCCAGTATGACAACCTTCGTGATCCTGCTCAACGTTGGAATGTTTGTTGGCTATCAGCTTTTCGGTTGGCTTGGAGATCGCATCGGCCGCGAACGAGCGCTCATTCTGTCATTCATCGGTGCTGTGATTGCACTACCCCTTTACGCCGTGACGCGAAACGACACGTTGCTACTTTGGATGGGCCCGGTGACGGCGCTGTTTTTCTCGTTTACCGGGATTTTCGGCGCCTACTTCGCCGAGCTGTATCCCGCACGCGTTCGCAGCCTCGGAGCCGGTTTCTGCTTCAATGTTGGGCGTGGACTGTCAGCCTTCGCGCCGTTCGTGCTGGGCGCGATTGCGGCGAGAAGCAGTATGAGTACTAGCATCGCACTTTGCGGCGCAGGGTTCGGGCTTGCCGCGATTTTCACGGCGGCGTTGGCCCGCGTTCGGCGCCGGGAGGCGCCGTTTGGCCGGCCGTCCGCAGTTCAGCTCACGCGGGAATGACGATCAGAGCGGTTCCCACTATTCGTCCTCATTTGGCATCCGTACTGGACGTGAGCGTATCGCTCCGGATAATGATTCGTGCAATAATCAACTGTACAGATGTCCAATGTTAGCAGGGGAATCCTCTTGAAAATGAAGACGTCCACAGTTTCGAGCGCCCCTGAGAAGCGTAGCAGGGTTGCGGCGAGTTTACCGGGTGTCGTCAGGCCCGGAGCACGCAAGGCCGGAGACGCGACTCGGGAAAAGATGTTGGACGCAGCCGAGAACCTCTTCGCCAGGCATGGCTTTCATGGCACTTCGATGCGAGATGTTGCCGAGGCGTCGGATGCTCGCATCGCGCTCGTTACGTACCATTTCGGGACGAAGGATCTTCTATTTGACAAGATGATAGAGCGCCGCGCGTCCGTCATGGCGCATCATCGTATTCAGGCGCTCGATCTCGCAAGACAGCGGGCCCAGGATGGACCTATTCCGCTGAAGGACCTTGTGGAAGGTTACGTATGGCCCTTTGTCGAACGCAGCACGAATGGTGGGCACGGCTGGAAGAGCTACTCGTTGGTCGTAGCGCGGCTTGCTAATTCGCCAGACTGGGCGAAGGTTATCAGCAAGCATTTCGATGCTGTTGCTCGACAGTATCTGGCCGAGTTTCGCAAGACGTTGCCTGAGGTTTCGGAGGAGGATGTCCACCACGGCTTCAGCTTCATGGTGGGGGCTATGGTTGCCCTGATCGCGGAACCAGGGCGCGTCGAGACGTTGTCGACCGGGCGTGTGGGATCCTCGGATCTGCGGCGGGTGTACGAACGACTTGTGCCGTTTCTGGTTGGTGGGTTCTGCAGCCTTATTGATTCCACGTAGGCCCGCTTTTGAACCGCGCCCGGACCGGATGCTGCCGTAGTAGCCAACGATGAGCATGTGGGCCATCAGCTTGAAATCGATTGATGGATGGTCGGTGTTATTGTCCCGCGATCTCCCGACAGTGGACTAAGTCGTTCCCGCGGTGTGCACCAGCGCCCGCAGTATCCAGCAACCGTGCTGGTACAGCGGTATGCGATCAACCGCCGTCACTCACGGCCTAGGCTGGGCCTTGTCTCTCCTTGATACGCTGGAGCGCTTTGTGGTCAGCCGCAATGGCTGGCTCCGATCGAAAAGCAGGTTTTCCGAGCGGCGATCCAAGTTACTCGCGGACAGAAGTTTTTAGCCTGCAGTATGCAAGCCGCGTAAGTCATGAGCCGAGGCATCGTATGCGATGACCTGGCCGGCTCTCAAAGGAAGCACCCCAGGCCTTCCCCTGTTCCCGTCCGCTAAACCCAGGCGCCAAACCCAGGCGAACCTATGGGCCTACTCTCGAAATGCGTGAGGATGTGCCTGATAGTCACCTACCAGCGCCGTGCCAATGTGTTTCCCGGCTTGCCATCTCGGACAGCCTGTCGGCAAGCGTCGCCGGACCTCCGAAAACAACCTTGATATCCCGGCATGTGTTGGCGTGGCACATGCGTTGTTCCGTCGAGCACATCGGGGTCGCGATGCCGGCCGCGTCCCTTGAACGAATGACCCAAAGGTCAGCGAAAAGCTCTTGGATGGAACCCGCATCGCCGGTGTCTGGAACGCCGTTCTATAAACAGTACATATGATCAAGAATTCTTAGCTACAAGCGCGGGACTATTCTAAAACTACGATAAATTTCGGCCATTTGTAGCGTTTACGCTTATTTTTTAGTTGGTCAACCGGACAGATAATTATTTTTAGCTTCTCGATGATGAGCGGCAATCCTACAGAGGCTGTGGCCTGGCGGCCGCAGTATGAAGGGCATTAGAAAGCCGAGAAAGTTCGACGTACGTAGAGTTTTTTTTGGAGGATACACAATGACACACACCATAGATCCAGCAGCGGTTTATACGAATCCGTCGAAGCGTCTTCAGGGTAAGGTCGCTGTCGTGACAGGTTCCAGTTCCGGTCACGGCCGGGCGATTGCGCTCGCCCTTGCTGCGGAGGGCGCGAAGCTGGTCTGCTCCGACCTGCAAAAAGCAGCATCCCAGCGCGGCTATGAGTCCGATCTCAAAGATGATACCGACGACCTTATCAAGAAGCACGGTGGCGAGGCTGTATTCGTAAAGGCAGACGTATCGAAGGTCGGGGAACTCGACAATGTCGCTACGATTGCTGCCGAGACGTTCGGTAGGCTGGATATTTGGGTGAACAATGCCGGCATCTTCGGCGGTCTTGCCTCGATTGCCGATGAGCAGCCCGAGACGTTCAACAGGACGATTAATGTCAATCTGTTTGGCGTATGGCTTGGTTGCCGGGCAGCCATCCGCACGATGCAGAAGAACGCTCGCGCGGGGCGGTCAAAGGGCAAGATCATCAATATCGGCTCAATTGCCGGGACGGTGGGGCAGGCCAATATCATTGCGTATTCTGCGGCGAAGGGCGGCGTTCACAACCTGACGCGAGCTCTCGCGATTGAGGCAGCCAAGGACTACATCAACGTCAACGCCATCGCGCCGGGCTATTTCCCGACGGCTATGACGCGCGAATTTTTTGATGATGCGACTTCGCTGGCTGCAGTGCAAGCTTCACATCCCTGGCCAGAGATTGGTCAACCTGCTGATATCGCTAGCGCCGTGGCGTTCCTGGCGTCGCCAGGAGCAGACTGGATTACTGGAGCGATTCTGCCGGTCGACGGCGGTTTTGCTGCGCAGTAGCGAATAGCTGTGCATGAGCTACTCCGCATGATAGTGGGGTAGCGTGACACTCGAGTTTGCGGAACTTGTCGGGGCGGTGAGGTGGCGACATAAAGCTTCGTTACTCTTTACCGAGGACGTCTGATTGTGAAATGCGAGGCACCGGTTCCGCGCAGAGTTTCATGGTCATATTTTTAAGTTAATTCTGGAGAGAAGAATGTCGATCGTACGCAATCAATACAGTGAACTGAAGGTCATTGTCACGGGCGTGGTGGGCGGTATTGGTAGTGCGGTAGTGAAACATCTTGCAGAAGGTGGAGCGGGCGTCGCAATCGTCGATCGGGATGGTGCGGCCGTGGACAAGCTCGCCTCTAGTATTGCAAAGGCCACCGGTTCCAAGGTCATCGGACTTGTGGCCGACGTTACTGTTGCCGCCGATGTCGAGCGTTACACGCAGGAAGCGGTGAAACATCTCGGGGGGCTAACCGGGGTCTATAACAATGCCGGTGCTAACGGTGCCATTGCCGAAGTCACCGAGTATCCCGACGACGTTTTCGACCAGTTGATTGCCGTTAACCAGCGCGGTGTGTATCTGGGCATCAAGTATGCCGCGCGGGAACTGAAGAAGTTCGGCGGTGGCGCGATTGTCAACACTTCCTCGGTCGCCGGTCTGGTCGCTTTCAGTAACATGATTGGGTATGTCGCATCGAAGCATGCGGTGGTCGGCTTGACCCGTGCCGCAGCCTTTGAGCTCGGAAAGTACAACATCCGTGTCAACGCGGTGTGTCCGGCGCCGATCGATACTCAACTGATGCGCGACGTGGAGATTGGTTTCAGCAAGGAAGATCCGGATGCTGCCCGTCGGCTCTTTAGTGCAGCGATTCCGCTGGGCCGATATGGCACGACCGACGAGGTCGCGGATCTGGTCTGTTTCCTGTTGTCGGACAATGCTCGCTTCATTTCCGGCGCAGCAATCCCTGTGGATGGAGCATCGGTCGTCGACTGACGCCGCAGTTCCGACCCGTCAGGTTTGTGCTAAATGGTCTGCCGTGAACGGTTCCGTTCTTTGTCGGAGCCGGTTTTTTATGGCGCTACGACGCACGGAATGACACCATCGGTTTCCGCATGCAGGCATCCTCCGCTTAGGCAGGGGATGCTTATCCGGGCGAGAAGTCGTGAAGCCTGTTGTTCACCCTAAAGGGCCGACATTGTGAATTGGGCACCGTTCGATCAAAGTTGAATCGTCATTCAAGATGCCTTCGCTGCCGCTCTCTGACTGCAAATGGAGTCGCATCCAGCATCTCTTTCCAGAATTTGGTGGCCAATCGCGGTCGACCCCGGCGCAAAGAC
>NZ_JBAUSA010001289.1:0-1781 GCF_049581465.1 Caballeronia sp.
GAGCACGCGTCGTACAGAGCACGCGGTGCGAGCGCATTTGCGACGGGCCTCGACATGCTGCGGATGACTGATCGCCGCAAGGTCCAAGGGGGCGTTGTTGCCAGCCCCCACGAAAACCGTCAGATTGCCCAGCCGCCAAGGTAGAAGCCGGCAAGCACCGCGGCAATCACGACCGTGCCCACGTTCAGCTTCCTGTACTCGCCAGCCACCACGCGCCCGATCACCAGCGTGCAAAATCCAAGCATGATCCCGGTCACGATGTTTGCCGTCAGCACGATGAACACGGCGCAAACGAGTCCCGACATCGCATCGACGAGATCGTCCATATGAAGCTTGCTCACGCTTGCAAGCATCAACAATCCGACGTACATCAAAGCGGGTGCGGTCGCGTATGAAGGCACCAACGCGGCAAGTGGCGACACGAACATCACCAGCAGGAACATCACGCCGACAGTCGCCGCCGCCAAGCCCGACTTCGCGCCCGCCGCCACGCCCACGGTCGACTCGATATAAGCCGCCGCCGGCGCACCGCCAAAACACGCAGAAAAGATCGAACTGACCGAATCCGCCGTCAATGCACGACCGCCATTCACAATCCGGCCGTTTTCATCGATCTGACCCGCTTGTCCCGCAACCGCCCGAATGGTGCCGGTGGCATCGAAGACAGCCGTCATGACCAGCGCGAACACGCTCGGCAAAACAGTCATGGACAGAGCGCCGCGAATGTCCATCGCGCCAATCAACGAGGCGTGGCCAGCCGTGCTCAGCGACGGCAGCGCGAACACGCCGCGAAAATGGACGTTGGGATCGAAGGCGAGACCGATCGCCGACAAGCCAATGACCACGAGCAAAATTCCGCCGGGTACGCGTCGCCGCTCCAGGCCGAGAATGGCGGCGAGCCCGAAGATCGACATGAGCACCGGAAACGCCGTGATATGGCCAAGCGAAACGGGCATTCCGGCGCCAGGATTGCGCACGATCAGGCCAACGTCGTCCGACGCAATCAGCAACAGGAACAAGCCGATCCCAATGCCCGTACCATGCGCCACGCCAGCCGGCAAATTACGCAAGATCCACGAGCGCACGCCAGTCACCGATATCGCGGTGAACGTGACGCCCATCAGGAACACGGCGCCGAGCGCGACAGCAGGCGTCAGCCCCTTGCCGAGCACCAGCCCGAACGCAGTGAACGCGGTCAGGGAGATCGCGCAGCCAATCGCGATCGGCAAACGGGCCCAGACGCCCATCAACAAGGAGCCGAATGCCGTCGTGAGGCACACCGCGACAAAAACCGCCGAGGTGTCGAAGCCCGCCTTGCCCAGCATGGCCGGCACGACGAAGACGGAATAAACCATCGCGAGAAAGGTGGTGATGCCGGCGACGACTTCGCGTCGCTGGGTGCTGCCGCGTGCGCTGATCTGGAAGTATCGATCGATAAAGCCGCTTTCCTGCGGCGTATGGGTGTCTTCCGTAATTCCAATGCCGCCAAGCGGCTGGGCGTGATTTTCCATCATGAGCTGCTCTCCTTTATCAGCAGGCTGAAACAGCGTCTCCAGCGTTCCTTGGCAGGCACGCGGCGCTGTCATCAGGGTCGTCTCGATAGGTTTGGTTTTTTGACTTCGCCGAATACCGCAGGTTGGATTCGGTCAGCACAAAGACTAGGTGAACAGAATGCCGCTTCCAATCTCAAAAACGGGATTCCGTTCATGCCGCGATGCTTATAAGGCTTTGTCTTGATGGTGTTGAACGCCTGAAATAAAAAGAGGCCAGATCAGAGGATC
>NZ_JBAUSA010001290.1:0-2200 GCF_049581465.1 Caballeronia sp.
CCTTCGGGCCACCCAGCGCCGCAAGGCCGCCATACTGTTCTTCGAGTATCTTCATCTGTTGTGCGAAAGGCATTGGAACCCCGTTGAGGGTCAGCATTTCGTTGATGGTCCCGCTCCAGCCTTCGGAAGACGCGCCGTTATCCGACAACACGTAAAAGATGAGCGTGTTGTCACGCAGGCCGAGACGTTCAAGCTCGTCCACGACCTTACCGGCCTGAGTATCGGCATGCTCAAGGAACCCGGCATAGACTTCCATCAATCGCGCCTGAAACTTCTTTTCGTCCGGACCGAGGGAGTCCCACGCTGGCATCGTTTCGGGACGCGGGGTCAGCCTGCTGTCGGACGGAATCCACCCCAATGCCTTCTGGCGTTTAAACGCCTCCTCACGATAAACATCCCAGCCGGCGTCGAATTTTCCGCTGTACTTGTCTGACCATTCGCCGAACACCTGGTGGGGACCATGCACCGCGCCAGGCGCCCAATACATGAGGAACGGCTTGTCCGGTGCCAACGCATGTTGCTGGCGCAGCCAGCTTGTCGCCTGCGTCGCCAGATCTTCGCTTAGATGATATTGAGGATCGTCGGGCCGCTCGACAGCCGTCGTATTGCGATACAGGTTGGGCTCATATTGCGACGACTCCGCCCCCATGAATCCGTAGAAGTGATCGAATCCGCACCCCGTCGGCCAGCGATCGAACGGGCCCGCGGCGCTGACATCCTGGGCAGGCGTGTTGTGCCACTTCCCGAATGCGGCCGTGCTGTACCCGTAGTGCTTGAGTACTTCCGCAATGGTCGCCGATGTCTGGGGGATTTCGCCGGTGTAGCCGTCAAAATCGCTGGCGAGTTCGGTGATGGTGCCTGACTCGACACGATGGTGATTGCGTCCCGTCAACAAGGACGCGCGGGTTGCCGAGCTGATCGCGGTCGTGTGAAATGCGTTATATCGCACCCCGGTGTCCGCAACACGGCTGAGAGTGGGCGTATGGATTGCGCCGCCGACAGTATCCGCATGCGCAAAACCAACGTCATCCAGCATGATGATGAGTACGTTCGGGGCATCCGCTCGCAGATGCGTCGCCTGGGTGCGCCATTTATGCGTCGACTCAGCCAACGTCCGTGCCGCGACACTGGCCGTCGGCGTTTTTGGAAACGGCAAACTCTGGGAAACTGTTTCACCCACGCCCGCAGGACTTTGGTTTTCGACTGGATCGGCCCCTTCGAAAGCGGGTGATGCGGAACTCGAATTCGTTGTTGTCGGCTTGATATTACTTGTCATCATGGTTTCCTGTCATTGACTGAACGGTGGCGCGAGCCGCTCGGTAGAGCGCCTGCGAGGTCGTCGACATATCTGCGATATTCTATAAATCGTGTCTGGACCGCACCGGTCTTTAAAGGCAATTCGGCTGTCTCGCGGGTTCGGCCTATAAGCTTCCGACAGGTATTCATGAAATAAAGCGGCGCACGCATCTCTTGCAGGGGCTGGAAAACACCCGCAGTAGAAAGCAATTCATTAGTGATACGATGCGCAAAATCTGACGCCGATCAATATTCCGAATTCGACCCGCGCACCGGATGACAGATCATCTGGCAGGCCATAGAGGTAAGCGACGACTTGACGTCTGATCATGCACAGAACCACTCATACCCGGGCCGATGACCACTCCGTCCGAACGACGATCAGCGGTTATGCGCTAGCGATTGCCAAGGCACTTGAGCACCACGGCGTTGATAGCAACCGCATCTTTCGCGCCGCTGGCATTGCGCCATCGCTGCTGAAAAATGACCCGATGTGCCGGCTACCCGTCGACACCGTCGGCAAACTCTATAAAGCTTGTGTGGACGTGACTCATAACACCTACTTTGGATTGTCGGTGGCGAAGTTCATCCATATATCGAATCTGCACGCGCTCGGTTACGCATTGGCGGCCAGCTCCAGCCTGATGGCATTTTGCCAAAGACTGGAACGTTTTTTCAGGCTGGCTTCCCAGGCCTGCGAAATCGAAATAAGCGAATCGGAGGACGAGGTCTCGTTACGCGTGAAGTTGCTGGCTACCGTGTGCGGTGAGACGCAGGACGCAATGATGGGCTTTGTCGTACTCGCCATGCGCCAGCTTTACAAGCCTGAATTCAATCCCCTGCGCGTAGAGCTGTCGCATCCAATGCCGCGCGACGGGCACGAACCGTACGAAGCCCTCTTTAG
>NZ_JBAUSA010001291.1:0-3320 GCF_049581465.1 Caballeronia sp.
CATCGGTGCGCGTGCGTTCGCCTGCGTCGGCCTGACCGTGTGCGTCGTCGGCACGAACGGGCCGCTCGAATTCGGGCGAATCGGTGTCGTGGGAATGTGTCAAAACAACCTCAATGGTGTCGGGTCACGCGCCCGTCGCGGGTGCGTGAAAAATTCCGGCCGATGATGCTTACCAGCCGATCAAGGGTTCGTTCAAACTGGCATCAGGCGCGGTGCGCTGCCTGATCGTCCGGTGTCCCGGGCGCGTTCGAATCGGTCGAATCGTTCAGTTCTTTCGATGCGTCGGATTCAGCCGCCGATAGATGTGGGGCGTCTTCCGCGGCAACGATCGCGGGGAAATTCTCGTGGTTCGGCGTCACGCTTTCGCGCTCGATCTTGTCGCCGTTCCGTTTGTTGAACGTGAAAGCATCACCCGTGCCGCCGGGCTGTGCCTGAAACTCTTCGCCACCTGCCGTGCCGGGAAACCCTTCGGCACCGTTTGCATCCGCCCTCGTTAGTTCATGGGGCGAGACCGAGTGCGCACGCACGCTCATTTGCGCGTCTTCCACACCTTCGCAAGAAGCAGGTTGCGAGCCAGACGAAAGCGCTTCGTCATTTGCATGTCCTGCTTCGGCTCCAGCGGGTTCCACGGGTTCCGGCGCTGTCGACAGATGATTGTGCCCGTTCAAGCCACCGGCGTTATCAGCCAGGACACGCTCGCTGCCTGGCGCGAGATCGTCAGTGGCCTCATGCATTTCGTCGTTTGCCAGCGCGCCGGGCGCCGGACCATCCGCTTTCGATTGCTGCCCCAGGGCGGCACCGATCAGCGCGACTGCATCGCCATCGGGAAAATTGATCGCTTGCTGCGCCAGTAGCGATGCTTCCAGGTGTGCCGATGGATTGTCCAGAGCCGGCAATTCGTCCAGTGCGCTCAGGCCGAGATCGTCGAGAAACTGCTTGGTCGTGGCGAAAAGCGCGGGACGTCCGGGCACATCGCGATGCCCTATCACCTCAATCCAGCCGCGATCCTCGAGTTGCTTCACGACCTGCGCATTCACCGTGACACCGCGAATCTCTTCGATGTCCCCCCGCGTTACCGGCTGCCGATAGCCAATGATCGCGAGCGTTTCAAGCACCGCGCGCGAGTATTTTGGCGGCTTTTCGGGATTCAGCCGATCGAGATAACCCCGCATTGCGGGCCTGCTCTGGAAACGCCAACCAGACGCCAGCGACACCAGTTCGACGCCACGACCCGACCAATCCTGCTTCAGATTTTCGAGCAAGGTGCGAACCGCATCGGCCGAAATATCTTCGGCGAAAAGCTTGCGCAGTTCGGCGAGCTTCAGCGGCTCCTGCGCGCAGATCAAGGCAGTCTCGAGGACGATTTTCGCCTCTTGCGTATTCATGCAGCTAGATAAGACCCTGTTTGGTCAATGAACCGGATCAAGACAAGCCGAATTGAGGAACGCCGATGACTCGAACCATTCGCACAACTCGGACTGGAAACCAAAGACGAGGAGACTACAGACGCGCTCGCCCGATTTCTGATCGGCCATATTGATTTGGGAGCACGCACCGGGGGGAGGCAAAACTCGGGATCAGTTCCTGATCGCCGATCCATCCCAGCCGGACAAATTAGCACTTTCCGAGGCGGAAGCGCGTGACTGGTCGCATATTACGCATAAATAAACCCAACGTAAAGGTGAAACATTAGGTCACTGCGCTACTCACGTCACATCACGGGCCCCGGGTCTATCCGGTTATGCCGCCGGGTGCGCCTCCAGGAACGCGCGCAGCCTTCTAACACCGGCATCCAGACGCGCCTGGTCGCACGCATAGCACCAGCGAACAAAACCTTCGCCTTCTGGACCGAAGGCGCTGCCGGGCGCCAGCCCGAGTCCCGCCTCACGCACGAGCACCTTGCACAGTTCGAGGCTGCGATGGGCGCCCGGAAGCTTGAAGAACAGGTACATGGAACCAGTTGGAGCGCGGACGTCGACCCCGGGAATCTGCTCAAGGGCCGCTACGAGGTGATCGCGGCTCGCCCGCAGGTCTGTCACGAGCGACCGGGTGAACGCTTCCCCGTCGGTCACGGCCGCGACACCGGCAAGCTGAACGAATGAAGGTGCGCAGGACGTGTTGTACTCGACCAGCTTGCCGAGGTCTTCCATCATGCGCTCGGGTGCGACGATCCAGCCAAGGCGCCATCCTGTCATGAGCCAAGCCTTGGAAAACGAATTTACAGCAATCACGCGTTCGTCGCGGCTTGCCAGATCGAGGAATGACGGCGCCACTTTCGCGTCGTTTCCGAAATAGAGGCGCTCGTAGACCTCATCGGCTACGAGCCAGATGCCATGGTCCCGGCAACGATCCAGCACCGTTTTCTGCTGCTCGCTCGTCATCACCCAACCCGTTGGATTGTTCGGCGAATTGACCAGCAACATCCGTGTCCCGGGTGTGAGCGCATCGAGCAACCTGTCGAGGTCGAGCGTCCAGCCACTGGCCGTATAGGTCAACGAGACCGTCTCTACGGTGGCGCCAAGGATCTTCGGAATTTCGACCAGGTTCGGCCACAGCGGCGTCACCGCGACCACCCGGTCGCCCGCTCCCACCACCAGTTGCGCCGCCAGCATCAAAGCGTTGATGCCCGCGCTCGTCACGGCAACTTCCGAGCTTCGCGTCGCCCCGTGCAATTTTCCGACATAACCCGCAAGCGCCTCACGCAGCGGGGCGATGCCCAGATTGTGCGTATAGAAGGTGGCACCCTCAGAAAGCGCCCGGCTCGCGGCATCGCGGATAAAGCGCGGCGTGACCTGATCCGATTCGCCGAACCAGAAAGGCAGCACGTCCTTCACACCGAAGCCGGCATTGGCGACTTCGCGAATCTGCGAGGAACGCAACGCGCGGACTGCGTCACGTGCGTTTGGCGCCCGGTCTCCCGTAGCGTGGGCACCCGTCAACGCGCCCAGTTCCGACGCCACCCCACCTTCCGACTCCCTCATGACCCTCTCCTCCGATGTGAAACCAAAGTCTAACGCGAGCTTGGGCCGAAATCGCTTCACAGCCTGCGCGTTAGCCATCCGGTCAGCGAATCAAAGCTCCTCGGCACGGTTCGGCAACCCCAAGACCAACTGCCACACCGATTCCGCAGCGGGTGATAACGATCGGTCGCGCCGGCGTACCAGTTCGACGGTACGCTCGGCCCGCGGCGTGAGCGGCAGCGCGACCAGCGACGAATCCGCGGGCAGCGGCAATGCGAGCCAAGGCAACACGGTGATGCCCACGCCCGCCTCGACTAGCCCGAACACGGTGGCCGAATGGCCCAGTTCCTGCACCACGTC
>NZ_JBAUSA010001292.1:0-2497 GCF_049581465.1 Caballeronia sp.
GGTCGCGCATGCAGGCCGCCGGCATGGCCGAGCGTCACGTTGCGGCGAGCTTCCTCGGTGAAATTCGAATCGCTGCGGGCCGCGTCGGCTTTCGCGCCATTCTTCGCGCGCAATACGAGCAAGCGGCTCACCCCAGCCGTCAACATGCCCTGACCGGCGCGTTCCACGACTTCGAACGCATCGCTGTTCGCCACCGCGATCACGGACACTAGACTCGGCGCGTTTTGTGCAACGTGATCGGCATCGAATTCGATCAGCACCTGCCCTGCGTGCACGCTTGCGCCCTGCTCGACTTTCGGCGTAAAGCCCCGGCCAGCCAACTCGACCGTATCGATACCAATATGCACCAGGATCTCTGCGCCCTGCGGCGTGCGCAAAGTGACCGCGTGGTTCGTGCGCGCGAGATGGGTGATCACGCCGTCGCACGGCGCGAGCAGCTCACCGGTCAGCGGATCGATACCAATGCCGTCGCCGAACATGCCTTCCGCGAACACGGGATCGGGGATCTGGGCGAGCGGCACCATCGGGCCGGTGAACGGCGCAAGTAAAACGAAATCGCCAGAGTTTTCAGGGGAATTATTCAACAGGGACTCCTCAGCACGACGCATCGGTGACTCTCGATTAACGGGTTTCGGTGACTTTCGCCAGATGGCGCGGCGCGTCGGGATTGCGCCCGCGCGCGGCAGCCAGGCTGTCTGCCATCACATAAAAGGACAGGATCGCGGCGATTGGGTCCAGCGCGAAATGCGCGGTTTCCACCAACGGCAAATTCGCTTCGGGAACATCGGCCGGAGCCGCGAGCAACACGCGTGCTCCGCGCGCGCGCATGTCGCGGGCGAGCTGGATCAAACCCGCCTGCTCCGGTCCACGCGGTGCGAACACGAGCAGCGGATAATCCTCGCCGATGATTTCCATCGGACCATGCCGCACTTCCGCGCTCGAAAACGCTTCGGCCTGAATGCCCGACGTTTCCTTCAACTTGAGCGCCGCTTCTTGAGCGATCGCGAGACCGAGGCCGCGTCCGATCACGATCATCTTGTCGACGTTCTTCAGCTCATTGACAGCATGCGACCAGTCGAGCTTGCCCGCAGCGCGCAATGCATCCGGGAGCGTCTTCAGCGCAGCCAATAGTTCGGCATCCTTCTGAACGTGCGCAATCACGATGGCCGACAGTGACAACATGGCGATATAGCTTTTCGTCGCGGCCACTGACAGTTCCGGCCCGGCCAGCAGCGGCAGGTGCCATTCGCAAGCATCTGCAAGCGGCGATCCGGGCGCGTTGACCGCAGCGACGGTCAGCGCGCCAGCGGAGCGCAGCGCCTGCATCGTGCCGATCAAATCCGGGCTCTTGCCCGACTGCGAAAACGCGACGGCCAACTGACCCCTTACGCGCAACGGCGCTTGCTGCAAGGTCGCGACCGACATGGGCAACGACGCGACCGGCACGCCGATACGGCTCATTGTCAGGCCAGCGAAATAACTGGCGGCGTGATCGGACGAACCGCGCGCAACCGTTAGCGCGACATGACGCGGCTCTTCGGCGAGCCGCGCGGCGAGTGCTTCGATGTGGGAGGTATCGGCTAACTGGGCGGCCACGACATCGGCGGACGCGAGCGCCTCTTCAAGCATATTCGACAATTGATTCACCCTCGACATAGGTTGCCGTCAACGCGAGTTCGCGATCGAACACGACGAGATCCGCCCACGCACCACGCGCGATACGGCCTCGGTCTTCGAGACCGAGATAATCGGCGGCGTAGCGTGACAGGCGATTGGAAACGTCAGCCATCGGCAAGCCGATGGAGACAAGATTGCGCAGCGCCTGATCCATGGTCAGCGTGCTGCCGGCCAGCGTGCCGTTGGCCAGGCGCACGCCGCCCATGCACTTCGTGACGTGCTGGCTGCCCAGGCGATATTCACCGTCAGGCATACCGGACGCCGACGTGCTGTCGGTGACCACGTACAGGCGAGGAATGGCGCGTAACGCGGCACGGATCGCGCCGGGGTGGACGTGCAAGAGATCGGGAATGAGTTCAGCGTATTCGGCGTGTGCGAGGGCAGCGCCCACCATGCCGGGATCGCGATGATGTAGCGGCGACATCGCGTTAAACAAGTGCGTGAAACCGCGTGCGCCGTGCCTGAGCGCATTGACGGCGTCGTCATAGGTGGCGAGCGAATGGCCCAACTGAACACGCACGCCGCGCGCCGCCATTGCCTTGATCACGTCCAGATGGCCGGCGATTTCCGGCGCGATCGTCACGACGCGAACCGGCGCCAGCGATAGATATTCCAGCACTTCATCGAGCACGGCAACCGCAGCCGCATCAGGCTGCGCACCGAGCTTGCCGGGATTGATGTATGGACCTTCCAGATGCACGCCGAGCACGCGCGCGCCGCCCGGAGCGCGCTGCCTCGCATGCTCGCCCAGACCGGCGACCACAGCCATCAGTTGGTCCCGAGGCGCGGTCATGGTGGTGGCGAGCATGCTGGTGGTGCC
>NZ_JBAUSA010001293.1:0-2692 GCF_049581465.1 Caballeronia sp.
GGCTGTCGCCGAATTGCGCGGAATCAAGAATATTGCTGCCCAGATCAAACAAAAACCCGGACACCGCATGCACAATGCCGGGCCGATCTGGACACGACAACTTCAAGATAAAACTATGTTCGGTCGACATGAACCGGACCTCCTAGTAATGTTTCAGAGCGCGGGCGGTATATAAAGCGCGTGCATTCCTTCGCACGCTTCTTCGTCGATCCATTGACGTCGCAGCAGCAAATCGATCGTGGCGAGACTGGCATCGACGGTCATCATGCCTTCCTCGATCCACCGCGCCACCTCGCCAATTCCCGCCAGCCGATGCTCGCCCACTTCGCCATCCTGATTGCGCGGCGCGAAATCGGCGGGAAGCGCCAGGTCGAAAACGAAAATCTCTTCCGCCTGCGTGCCTTCGGGCAGCGATTGCAAAACATGAAACGCCCTTCCGCGCACCGCCTTTGCGGCAAGTTCCGGCGCCATGCCAGCTTCTTCCCAGCATTCCTTTACGAGCGTTTCCGCGATCCCCATTCCCCAACCGATTCCCCCCGCCACCACGTTATCGAGCATGCCGGGATCGGTCGCCTTCGTCTCGCTGCGGCGCGCGATCCAGAGTTCGGGCGCACGTCCCGCGACTTCCACGATACCGTTCAGATGCACCGCGTAAGTCATCGTGCCGAAGAACCGCGACGCAGCACGTTCGATGAACGCAAGCGGCGGGGCATCGAAGGCATTGCGAATTGCGTAGGTTTCATCGCGCCAGCCCGGAATCCGGCCATCGGCCGCCAGCATGCCGATCACCGCGCCCAAAGCCGCGCTGCGGGCGTTGAGGTCGGCGAAAGTATCGGCAAGCCGGATCGATTGATGGTCGATATGAAACACGTCCGGCCAGGCGTGCAGCGCGGGGGCATCGGTGCGGCGAATCCAGCCAACCCGTTCATCGCCGATAAAAAACGGCAGGTGTGCCGATGGTTCGAAACGGCGGGCAGCGACGATGGCAGGCAAGGTCATGGGAGCTCCGGCAGCGCAAAGCCGGAAATTGTACCGTGGTGTCTGGTGATCGGGGTGTCTGCCGAAGGCGCCTGGTTAATCCCGCAAGGCCACGCGAATTCCTAACCCGATAAACGTCGCGCCTGCCAGCCGATCGAGCCAGACACCCACACGCGGACGGCGCTTCAAATACGCGCCAATCATTCCGGCCGCGACGCCGAAGACCGAAAACACGACAACAGTCTGGAGCATGAACACGCCCCCAAGTTCGAACATCTGCAGCACTACGCTTTGTGCGCCGTGCGGATTCACGAACTGCGGCAGGAACACGATAAAAAACAGCGTCACTTTCGGGTTAAGCATATTGCCAATCACGCTTTGCCGGAACACGACAGCGAGCGGTTGGCTCGGCCGCTCATGCGCGGTCGACAACCCCTTGCTGCGAATCGACTTGATGCCGATCCAGACCAGATAAGCCGCGCCAGCAAGCTTGACCGCTGCGAAGGCGATCGGCGCGGACTTCAACAACGCGGCTATGCCAAGAGCCGCGAGCGTCGTGTGAAACGAAATGCCGGCGGCAAACCCGAGCGCCGCGACCAATCCCGCCGCATGTCCTTGCGAGATGCCTCGGGCGAGAACCTGGAGGTTATCGGGGCCCGGCGCCATGGTGATCGCGACGGACGCGGCGAGAAACAGCAGGAAATTAGGCATGGGAAATCGGATCAATGAAGAGATCAACCAGGCAATCAATGGCCTTCGAACTGGCAAACCGTGTACAGCGGCAAGCCGGCTGCGCGCAGGCGTTTCGAGCCGCCTAATTCCGGCAAATCGATAATCGCCGCGCCCTCCACGACGACCGCGCCGAGACGCTCCAGCAATTGCTTGCCTGCCATCATCGTGCCGCCGGTTGCAATCAGGTCGTCGACGAGCACGACGCGTTCGCCCGGCTTGCAGGCGTCTTCGTGAATCTCGACCGTCGCACTGCCATATTCGAGTTCATAGGATTGCGACAGCGTCCTGAACGGAAGCTTGCCTTTCTTGCGGATCGGGATGAAGCCGAGGCTCAGTTCATACGCGAGAATCGGCCCGATGATGAAACCTCGCGCATCAAGTCCCGCGATCGTGTCGATCTGCGCATCTATATAGCGATGTACGAACAAATCGATCAGCGTACGCAGCGCGCGGCGATCCTGCAGGACGGGCGTAATGTCGCGAAATTGCACGCCCGCTTGCGGCCAGTCCGGGACGGTGCGAATCCTCTCGCGGATAAAACCGGCGGCTTCGTATGATGCGGGCGCTGCGATGTTTGACATGAACCTCTCCGAAAAAACCGTCAGGCTGCCGCGCCCGCACGCCGATTACGCGACAGCGTTTCCTCAGCGCGCTGCAGCGCTTCGGGCAGGCCACGCAACACGACGATATCGCTCGCGCGCAGCTTGGTGTCGGGATCGGGCTCGACGCCGCGAATGCCGTGTCGCCGAATGGCAGTGACCTCCACTCCGTCATTCACAAGACCGAGTTCGTCGAGCGTGCGACCGACGGCGTCGGCGTTGGCATCGACGGGAACCGATTGTAGCCGGACCTGCTCGCGGCGGTCTTCGTCTTCGGAGTCGTCCGCGCCGTGGAAATAGCCGCGCAACATGCTGTAGCGCTCATCACGCATTTCTTCCACGCGGCGCACGACGCGGCGCATCGGGACGCCCATCAAAACGAG
>NZ_JBAUSA010001294.1:0-1583 GCF_049581465.1 Caballeronia sp.
GCCCTGTGGCGTTATCTGGAACACGGTGAGATTCCGCTCGGGGCAACACTCAAGCCACCCGGCAGCAACACCGTTGCGACCTGAGTGACGAATGTCGATCGACAACAGGGCCTGAAGGTCAGCGCGCCCGGACAGTAGGAGGGTTGCCCGACGGGTAATCGTAGTTCTAGATGGGGCGCGTCGGTAACGGAGTGGTTCCAGCGCTGTGCGCATGCGGTATGAGGTGACCGGCCTGGCGCCGGCACGGATAGAAGTTAGTCCGGGGGCGGTTACCCGGACATCAAACACTCCGACCTAACTCGTTTTTAAGTTTGGCTTTATAAGAAGGATTCCGAATATAAATCAGACACCCTAGCCTGTGCAAGTTGTCCACCGCCGGCCAGCGTCGTGGTCGTGACAGGCGACCCGCTGGTCGGCCGTGGACAACTTGCAGTACCGTCAACGGAGGTAACTGACCCACGGGAAACAGATCGCCAAGGGCTTGACTTTCAATGCCCCATAGAAGTCTTACTGTGTCATAAAAATGCTACATCTATTATAATAAAGATACCGTGACTCCCGGGCTTAAATAATGAGCGAAGATGTCGACGAATTCGAAAGGTATCTTAATCATTTAGCGCAGGAGTTGGGTCATTCTGATCGGATCGCCGGCCTAAAGGGTTACTGCACCGGGCTTATTCTGCCGTTGTCACGCAAGAGCGTAGAGCCTATGGCGGCGCATATCGATCCGATGCATGCAAGCGCGAGACATCAGGCGCTTCATCACTTTGTAGCCAAGGCGGATTGGTCAGATGCGGCACTGATGCGACGCGTGCGCGAATGGGTGGTTCCTGCCTTGGCGACATGCGCAGTCGATGAGGCTGGCTATTACTGGATCATCGACGACACGGGTTTTCCGAAGAAAGGCAAGCACTCTGTAGGCGTTGCCCGTCAGTATTGTGGGCAGCTCGGCAAGCAGGATAATTGCCAGGTAGCAGTAAGTCTTTCGCTCGCCACGCAGCGCGGTAGCTTGCCCATCGCCTATCAGCTTTATCTTCCCCATGAATGGATCGACGACCCTATTCGCAGGCAGCGTGCAGGCATTCCGGAAGACCAGATCTTCGCAACCAAACCTCAAATAGCGCTGGCGCAACTGCATGAGGCTATCGCGTCAGATATCCCTCCTGGGGTGGTACTGGCCGACGCCGGCTATGGCGACGAAACTGGCTTTCGGGATGGATTGACGGAAATGGGCTTGCTATATGCCGTGGGCATTCGGCCGGGCACTTCCGTGTGGGGACCTGGAATGACTCCTCTACCACCCAAGCCATGGAGCGGGCGAGGTAAGCCGCCGACGCTGCTACGCCGTGCTCCAGGTCATGAGCCTCTTTCTGTCAAAGCACTGGCAATGCTAACGCCGCGAGCAGCTTATCGAACTGTCAATTGGCGCGAAGGCACAAACGCCGCATTGTCATCGCGTTTCGCCGCCGTGCGTGTACGGCCTGCACACAGGGACTTCTATGGGGCATTGGAAGTCAAGCCCTTTGGTGATCTGTTTTCCGTGGGTCAGTTACCTCCATGTGAGGGTGCGAGTTGTCCACGGC
>NZ_JBAUSA010001295.1:0-8234 GCF_049581465.1 Caballeronia sp.
ATCCACGCCCTACCTATTTACCCCACTGGCCGAACGGCCAACGGTCGATCCGCCCCGCCGCGCGTTATGCTTCCTGATTTGGCTTTGTGCACGTAGTCATAGCCGTGCGAAAGCCGCACCCACTACCAATCGACGGAGATGTGGCAGGATGAATTTCGATGTAGCCATCATCGGCAGCGGGCTTGGGGGCTTGAGCGTCGCGTTAAATCTGGCGCAAACGCAGCGCGTTGCGATTCTTGCCAAGCGCAGCGTCAGCGAAGGCGCGAGCGACTGGGCGCAGGGCGGCATCGCGGCAGTCCTCGACTCGGCTGATTCCACCCACAACCACGTCCGCGACACGCTCGTGGCCGGCGGTGGCCTGTGCGATGAAAGTGCGACGCGGTTCATCGTTGAAAACGGGCGGGCAGCGATCGACTGGCTGATCGAAGAAGGCGTACCGTTCACCAAAGACCTGTCGGCTGAACTCGGTTTTCATCTGACGCGCGAAGGTGGCCACAGCCATCGGCGGATCATTCATGCCGCCGATGCAACCGGACACGCGGTCGTCAGCACGCTCAACGAACGCGTGCGCAATCATCCCAACATCACGGTGCTGGAAGATCACTACGCGATCGACCTGATCACGTCTGAGCGACTCGGCTTGCCAGGGCATCGCTGCCATGGCCTGTATGCAATGGATCTCGTCAGCGGCCGTACTGTGACCATCGAGGCGCAGCACACCGTGCTTGCTACGGGTGGCGCGGGCAAGGTTTATCTGTACACCACGAATCCCGACACGGCGACGGGAGATGGCATAGCGATGGCCTGGCGCGCGGGCTGCCGCGTGTCAAATATGGAATTCATCCAGTTCCACCCAACCTGCCTCTTCCATCCGTACGCGAAATCGTTCCTGATTTCCGAAGCCGTGCGCGGTGAAGGCGGCATTTTGCGCCTGCCCGACGGCACCCGTTTCATGCCCGCGCACGACGAACGCGCGGAACTCGCACCGCGCGACATCGTGGCGAGAGCGATCGATTTCGAGATCAAGAAGCGGGGGATTGACTGCGTCTATCTCGACATATCTCATCAGCCGGAAGCGTTTCTTCAGGAGCACTTCCCCACCATCCTGGCGCGTTGCCGTGAATTCGGTATCGACATCACCAAACAGCCAATTCCCGTGGTGCCGGCGGCGCACTACACCTGTGGCGGCGTGGTGACGGATCTTGCCGGCCGTACCGATCGCGCCGGCCTTTATGCCGTGGGCGAAACCGCGTGCACGGGCCTGCACGGCGCGAACCGGCTGGCAAGCAACTCGCTGCTTGAATGCCTGGTGATCGGGCGCGCGGCGGCGCAGGCTATCGAAGCGGATGGATCTTCGGCGAACGGCCATGCGCCGTTGCCTGACTGGGACGAAAGCCGCGTGTCCGACCCCGACGAAGAAGTGGTCGTCGCGCACAATTGGGACGAGTTGAGGCGGCTGATGTGGAATTACGTAGGAATTGTGCGAACGGACAAGCGGCTCGCGCGTGCGCAACACCGGATTGCGTTGTTGCGTGAAGAAATCCACGAATACTACGCAAACTTCAAGGTCAGCCGCGATCTGCTTGAACTGCGAAATCTCGTCGATGTAGCGTCGCTAATTGTAGAGAGCGCGTGCTCACGGCACGAGAGCCGGGGGCTTCATTTCAGCCGCGACTGGCCGGAAAGCTTGCCCAAGGCGCTTGCGACAGTGTTGACGCCGCCAGTCACAAGACGGCGTCAGGTCTAGCCAACAGCGGCCAGCGGCTCGCTAGATCAACCGCATCGAGTAATCGGTGGCGCGAACGTCCTTCGTCAGGGCCCCGATCGAAATCCGGTCGACGCCCGTTTCCGCGATTGTGCGCACCGTATCGAAATTCACGCCGCCCGATACTTCAAGCATCGCTCGTCCCCCGGTCAGGTGCACGGCCTCGCGCATCGCGTCGAAGGTGAAATTGTCGAGCAGGATCGACTCCGCCTTGTGCGCAAGGGCCGTTTCGAGTTGGGCGAGCGTCTCGACTTCAATCTGGATCGGAACGCCGGCGTTCAACGCAAGCGCGGCGTCCATCGCCGGGCCAACGCCGCCCGCTGCAGCAATATGGTTTTCCTTGATCAAGATGCCGTCGTAGAGCGCAAGCCGCTGGTTCGCGCCACCGCCAACCCGGACGGCGTACTTCTGCGCGAGACGCAAGCCAGGCAAGGTCTTGCGCGTGTCCAGAATCCGCGCATGCGTGCCCTCGACAGCATCAACGTAACGGCGTGTGGCGCTCGCCACGCCCGATAACAACTGGAGGAAATTCAGCCCGTTGCGCTCGGCGGTGAGGAGCGCGCGCGCCGGGCCGTGGAGCAAGACCGCGGGCGTATCGGCGGCCATCAGTTCGCCTTCCGCGTACATCCACTCCACGCGTATCGACGCATCCACGCGCTCCATCACCGCTTCGAACCAGGGCACGCCGCACAGCACCGCGTTTTCGCGGACGGTGACGCGCGCCGTGCGGTGGGCGTCGGCGGGAACTAGCAGCCCCGTTCGATCGCCATCGCCGATATCTTCCGCGAGCGCGTCTGCCACGTTGCGCTCAATTGCCGCATCGAAGGTATCGCCGTATTGCGTGTGAATCGACTCGAATAACGGTGACACGAACCGATGTGTCGTCAACCGATGTGCCGTCATCAAGCGGCCCCCACATTCGAAAACAAGGAAGCGTCCTTCGCCAGGTCCCCGCTCGCCTGCACGCGCTTTTTATGCCGCGCGGCGAAATCGAGCATTCGATCGATCGGAAGACGGGCTCGCTGAGCAATAGCAGGATCCACGAAAATTTCGTTATGGCCGTGTTCAAGCACCGCGGCCAGATTCGTGAGGCCATTCATGGCCATCCACGGACAGTGCGCGCAACTCTTGCACGTAGCGCTATTGCCCGCGGTCGGCGCTTCGATGAACTCCTTACCCGGCGCCGCCAGCCGCATCTTGTGCAAAATGCCGAGATCCGTCGCAACGATAAAGCGCTTCGAATTGAGTTTCACGGCTGCATCGATAAGCTGTGTCGTCGAACCGACCACGTCGGCCAGCGCTACCACGGCTTCCGGCGACTCCGGATGGACGAGGATTTTCGCGTCGGGATATTCGGCCCGCAGCAGGTCGAGTTCGATACCCTTGAACTCGTCGTGCACGAGACACGAACCCTGCCACGACAACATATCGGCGCCGGTTTTCTTCTGGATATAGCCGCCCAAATGCCGATCCGGCGCCCACAAGATCTTCTCGCCCCGTGCATGCAGGTCGGCAACGATCTCCAGTCCTATCGACGACGTCACCATCCAGTCCGCCCGCGCCTTGACCGCCGCGCTGGTATTCGCGTACACGACGACCGTGCGGTGGGGATGAGCATCGCAAAACGCTGCGAACTCGTCGGCGGGACAACCCAGGTCGAGCGAACACGTGGCGTCGAGGTCGGGCATCAGCACGCGCTTTTCGGGGCTCAGGATTTTCGCCGTTTCACCCATGAAGCGCACGCCGGCGACAATCAAGGTCTGCGCAGCGTGATCACGCCCAAAGCGCGCCATTTCCAGTGAATCCGCAACACAACCGCCGGTTTCATCGGCGAGTTCCTGCAGGACCGAATCGACGTAATAATGCGCGACGAGTACCGCATTCTCGCGGACCAACATCGCGCGGATCCGCTCCTTCACATCGCGCTGCTCCTCGCGCGACAGCGCCTCTGGCACCTTTGCCCATGCCTGCCCGACACCGCACGTCGATCCTTGCGGCTGGTCGTACTCGACCCGCTTGATAGTTGCTTGCTCCATGTCCTTCCCGTCTCCATCGTCATGCCGGTTTGCGCAACCCGCCGCGCAACACATCGAAAGCCGAAAACAAAAAACCCCGCCAGAGCGGGGTCGTTTGACGTCACAAAATTTTAACGGATTTCGATAACGTGGGTGAAACGTGCGGTCAAGCGTAGCGACGCAGGCGAAGCGCAAAATCCTGCAGCGCCTTGATCCCGCTTTGTTCCGCACGATGGCACCAGTCCTGCAATTGCACGAGCAGTTGTTCGCGCGATGCATTGGAGCGATCCCACATGGCCGACAGGTCCTGGCGCAACTCGATGTAGGTACGCAGCTTGTGGTTGTCGGACAGAAGCTCCGGCAATTGCTTGCGCTGCGGCTCGTCGAGCCCCGCTTCGTCCTTGTGCACCCACTTGCGCGCGCCGTGCATCACTTGATACTTCTCGCGAGCGCCCGCGTCCTTCAACTTCGACATTTCCTGACGATACGCGCGCTTGACCGCCTTGCCGTACCGCGCCATCACTTCGTAGCGGTTTGACAGAACAGCCTGCAGCGTGTCGTGATCAAGAACCGACTTCGAGGCCGACAGACGCGGCGTAGGCGCGATCTTCTTGACCTTGGCCAGCTTGAACGCCGACATGATGCGGATATACATCCAGCCGATATCGAATTCATACCACTTGTTCGACAGCTTGGCCGACGTGGCGTACGTGTGGTGATTGTTGTGCAGTTCTTCGCCGCCGATCAGGATGCCGAGCGGGAAGATGTTCGTGCTGGCGTCGGCGGAATTGAAGTTCCGATAACCCCACCAGTGCGCGAGTCCATTGACCACGCCTGCCGCCCAGAACGGAATCCAGATCATCTGCACGGCCCATACCGACAGTCCGACAATGCCGAACAGCGCAACGTCGACGACCATCATCAGGCTGATGCCGAGGATCGGATAACGCGTGTAGATGTTGCGTTCCATCCAGTCGTTCGGCGTACCGTGACTGAACTTGCGCATGGTTTCTTCATTCTTGGCTTCCGAACGGTAGAGTTCGGCGCCCTGAAGCAATACCTTCCAGATGCCGCGCGTTTGCGGGCTATGCGGATCTTCTTCGGTCTCGCACTTCGCGTGGTGTTTCCGGTGAATGGCAGCCCACTGCCCGGTCAGCATGCCGGTGGTCGCCCACAACCAGAAACGGAAAAAGTGGCTGACAACCGGATGCAGCTCCAGCGCGCGGTGCGCCTGGCAGCGATGCAAATAGACGGTGACGCCGATGATCGTGATGTGCGTCATCACGAGCGTGAACAGCAAGATCTGCCACCACGAAAAGTCGAGCAATCCGTTGGCGAAAAATTCAAGCGATGAATTCAGCAAGGCAATTTACCTGTTGAGGCGGAAAAAATGGCCGAACGACAATCAGCATCGACGGCTGTTGGGTGCACGAAAGCAATGTGCATGAGGTTCGACGGCATTTTACTTCAGTCGTTCCAAGTCTTTGTCTCAATTAGGAAAAAATTTGATTTCCCTATTGATAACTCACAAATATGCGCGTCAAACTGACCGTTTGTCGAGCATGGTTTACGCTCGATATATGAGGACTAAATTAAAGCTTGAGCCGGACCCCACTTTGAAATCCGGCTCAATCCGAGCAAAAATTACTTATTCTGCGGCTTCCTGAGGTGCTGCGTCCTCACTTTCAACGTCCTTCTTGACAACGGGAATCCGCTCCAGGACGGCTGCGAAAAAGCCGTCCGTGCCATGTTTATGGGGCCACAGCGACAAAAAGTCGCCGGTATCCAGATCGATGCGTTGCTCGGCCAACACATCGCGTGCAGGAACCAACTTGAATCCCGGGTGCGCTTCAAGGAATTTCGCGACCACGCCTTCGTTTTCCGCTTCGAGCATGCTGCACGTTGCGTACACGAGACGCCCGCCCACCTTGACCAGGCGCGCGGCGCTGGTCAGGATGGACAACTGCTTGGGCGCTAATTCCGCGACCGATTCCGGCGACTGGCGCCATTTCAGATCCGGATTGCGCCGGAGAGTGCCAAGACCGGAACACGGGGCATCGACGAGAACGCGGTCAATCTTGCCGGCCAGACGCTTGATCTTGGCGTCGTGCTCGCTGTCGATCAGCACCGGATTCACGTTCGACAAACCGCTACGCGCCAGTCGCGGCTTCAGCTTCGCGAGACGCCGGTCGGATACGTCGAAGGCGTAGAGACGGCCGGTGGAACGCATCATGGCGCCTAATGCCAACGTCTTGCCGCCCGCACCCGCACAAAAATCCACGATCATTTCGCCGCGCCGGGGCGCCACCAGCGAGCACAACAACTGGCTGCCTTCGTCCTGCACCTCGATCCAGCCGTCCTGGAACGGTTGCAGGCGCGTCAGCGCAGGTTTCCCGTCCACGCGCACGCCGTATGGGGCGAACGGCATTTCACCCGCGTCGATACCGGCTTCGGTCAGCGTCTTGATCACCAGCTCACGCGATGCCTTGATCGGGTTCGCGCGCAGATCGAGTGGCGCCGGGTAATTCAGCGCGGCGGCGAGCAACGCGAGTTCGTCGGTATCGAAGCGCTTGGTCATGGCGTCGTAAATCCATTGCGGCAAGTTGGTCCGTACGCGTACGGGCAAGCTGGCCGGATCGATCTTCGACACCTGGTTGAGCCACTGGTATTCATCGGCGGAAATGAACGGTTTGACCGCCGATAAACCCGCCGTCTGCATCAATCCGAGCAACGCCAGACGCCGCGCCAGGTTGCCGGATCCGCTCTCGGCGAGATGCGAAAACTCCATCTTGCGGCGCAAGACGGCAAACACCGCTTCGGCGATAACACCGCGCTCGTTGTGCCCGAGCTTCGGATGCGCGCGGAAAAAACGGCTGGTGGCGGCGTCAGCGGGACCGCTGAAACGCAGTACGTCCGCCAACAACGTCTCTGTCTGTCCTATCAAAAATCCATGAAGCCTCATACGCCCTCCCCGGCAATGTCGGCAAAGAGCCATTGCGGCTCTGGTGGCGTGAGCACGACACGCTCGCCGTCGATGGCAAGACGCCCTTCGACGAACCAGCGCACCGCGCGTGGGTAAATAATGTGTTCGACGGCCAGCACCCGCAACGCAAGCGCTGCAGGATCGTCGCCGGCCATGATGGGGACCGCCGCCTGCACGACGATCGGCCCGTGATCCAGTGTTGGCGTGACGAAATGGACGCTCGCGCCATGCACGCGCACGCCGGCATCGAGCGCTTGCTGGTGCGTCTTGAGGCCCGGAAAGCATGGCAGCAGCGACGGATGAATGTTCATCATGCGCCCCGCGTAGTGCTCGACAAACCCGTCGGTCAGCACGCGCATGAAGCCCGCGAGCACGATGAGATCCGGTTCGAAGCCGTCGATAATGCGTGCAAGCGCGGTATCGAAAGCGTCACGCGTGGCGAATTCGCGATGATCGACGACACTCGACGCAATCCCGTTCGCCGCCGCAAAGGCAAGGCCGGCCGCATCGGGACGGTTGGAGATAACGGCCGCCACCCGGGCAGGCCAGCCGTCGCGGGCGCAAGCGCGCACGACGGCCTCCATGTTGGTTCCCCGCCCGGAAATAAGGATGACGATTTTTTTCATCCACGGATTTTATCATTCGATGCAACGATTCCCGCCCGAATCCGCTGCTCCAAAACCGGGCAAGCCCGCCGTGCCATGCTGTGAGCGTTTATAATCGAACGCTTTGCGGGCTTTGCAGCCTGCTTTTGACCTACCCGATCAACCGCTAACCGCCGACCCAACCGATATCGTGAGAGTCTTCCGCGGCCTGCCCAATGCCGAGAGCCGTGCGCCCTGCGCACTGACCATCGGCAATTTCGACGGTGTCCATCGTGGCCATCAGGCGCTGCTCGCCCGCGTGCGTGCAGCGGCCGACGCACGTGGCCTGCCGGTCTGCGTGATGACCTTCGAGCCGCATCCCCGCGAATTCTTCTATCCTGCCGGCGCGCCGCCGCGCATCGCCATGTTGCGTGACAAGCTCGAAGCGCTGCGCACGAACGGCGTGGATCGCGTGGTCGTCGAGCACTTCAATCACACGTTCGCCAGCCAGTCGCCGGCTACGTTCGTCGAGAACGTGATTGTGAACGGGCTGCATTCGCGCTGGGTGATGATCGGCGACGACTTCCGTTACGGCGCCAAACGTGCCGGCGATTTTGAATCGTTGAAGGCCGCAGGACTCAAGCACGGCTTCGAAGTCGAGCAGATGGCGACCGTCGCCGACATCAACGGCGCACGTATTTCCAGTTCAGGCGTGCGGGCATCGCTGGTGGCAGGCGACCTCGACGCAGCCCGCATCGCGCTCGGCCGTCCCTATGTGATTAGCGGCCATGTCGTGCACGGCCAGAAACTTGGACGTGATCTCGGTTTCCCCACGCTCAATGTGCCGATCGCCCACAAGCGGCCGGCGCTCGCGGGCATCTTCGTGG
>NZ_JBAUSA010001296.1:0-2945 GCF_049581465.1 Caballeronia sp.
GCCTGTGCCTGCGTTAGATTGTCGCGGATAACACTGAGCGCGCGTTGCACGGGCTGCGCCGCGTGACTCGCTTCCGACTTCCCGACCGATTGCAGCAAGGGTCCCGCAGCCGTGATTTGCGACGCAAGCACATGGCTGCGCACCAGCAAGTCGTTGAGTTCCGGAACAAACTTCTGCTGCGCTTTCGGTTCCAACATCATCCGCCGGAATGCCTGTCCCAGGTTCGCGAACGCAATATGCACGTTCTTGCGCGCGAGACGATAGCGAAAATCACTGTCGAGAGCATTCGCCGCAACGGTCGCTGCTACGGATGCGCCAGAAGCCGCGGCCGCAGCGGTGCTTTCACCGACCGGTGTTTTCGGGTACGACTTGCCGCCGGTATCGATGGCGTGTTCCGCCCGTACGGCATTGTGACGGGACGGGACGGCCCGAACGCTGACCCCGTCGACGCCTTCGGCCAACCGTTCAGCCGGGCTTTCGCCATTGCGCTCCGTTCGGCGAGGTTGCGCTGTAAAAGCGCTGCCGGTGCTGCTCGCACGGTCGGGATCGGAGGCAGCCGCATTCGCAGACCCAACTGCGTTCGATCCGACCATGGCTACGACGGAAGCCGACGCGGGTTCACCTGCTGGCTCACCTGCTGATGCCCGCGCCTCGTCGTGTGTCGTCTCGGGCTGTGTCAAGCTGACCACCGCGGCCTCCGGCACCCCAGCGTTTGCCTCGGCCGCGCTCTTCGGCTCCGCTTGCGCCGTTGGCTTGCCGGTCCACCACCAGCTCGCTTCCAGGTAATTGCGGGTCGCGGCAATCATGTCGTTGACGAGCTTACCCATCAGGCGGTATTCCCAATACGGAAACAAGTGGCTTGCCGCGATCGCGATGGCGCTACCGACGGCAGTATCGATCGCTCGTTCGCCGATCAGCCTCATGCTGCCCGGCGCGAGCAAGTGGAACAGCAGCAACACGAACGCCGATGTGAACGCGACGCTAGCCGTGTAGTTGAAGAGCAACAGGCTGTAGCTCATCACCATCGACGCGAACATGATGATTAGCAACAACTCCGGCTGCTTGACAACCAGGATCAACGCGACGGATGCCGCGCAGCCGATCGCGGTGCCGATGATCCGCTGGACATTGCGCTGCTTCGTCAACGAATAGCCAGGTTTCAGGATGATGACCGTCGTCATCACGATCCAGTAGGCATTGGTTAGCGGCAACACCCGTCCGAGCCAGAACCCGACGCCGACCGCGATCGTCACCCGCAGCGCATGCCGAAAGCTCGGCGACGCCATGGTCAGGTTCGAGAAAATCTGCATGAACGACACGCGTCGGCTGGATACGAAGTGCGATAAGGTCGGGTGAACGCGGATCTCGGTTTCGGTGAGTCCCGGATCGTGCCGCGTGTGACGGCGCATCTTGTCGATCAGCCGGGTCGCGCTCCACAGCCGCCGGAACGCCGCCGACACCGCGGAATAGGCCTCGGGGTTCTTCTGCGGCACCTGATGCCGGCGCATCTGATCGAGTTCGTACTCGATCGCGCGCAACTCCGCTTTCACGTTGATCCGTGCGCGCGCCGGCTGGTGTTGCAAGACCGCAAGGCCGATGTCCTCGAGATCGAGCGCGGCCTTTCTCATCAGGTCGCGATAGAAAACCAGGATGTCCGAAGCGCCGAACGTGTTGCGCACGAGCGGGTAGTCCGTATGGGCGCCGACGAACATCTCGTGCAGGTCGACCACGTTGATGAACAGGTTGAAGAGCATGACGCGGCGTGGATCGAGCTTGCCCGTCCTGAGCTTGGGCAAGTTGCGCAATACGATGTCGCGTGCTGCGTCCTGCCGCTCGACCGCCGCGATCTGCTTTTCGATCAGCCTGCGATAACACTCGTCGATATCGGCTTCCAGGTCATAGAATGCCGATCGCGCAATCAGATAGTCGGCGCAGCTGAACACGCTTTCGGCGAGCGCCTGACGCTCGATTCGATACACCAGCAAGCGGCTGACGAAGGTGGCCCAGTAGGTGTACCAAAGACCGCCGAGCAATATCCATGACGCATTGACGAGCGCTTCCATTGGCGTGAAGTGCTCTTCCAGAGTCACGATCATCATGAAGAGCGTGGCAAAGCTGATCTGCGGCCAACGATTGCCGTAGACCACCACGAGCGACATTACGAAGGTAAGCGGCACCACGGTAAGCCACAGCGTCACCGGATGTGCACTTGCAATACCGGTGGCAAGCGCCGACAAGAACCCGATTACCGTACAGGCCAGCATCTCGTTGTGCTTGTACTTCAATGGCCCCGGCATGTCGACCACGCTCGCGCCCAGCGCCCCGGTAGCGATCGTGAAACCGAGTTCACGATTGTGAAACACGATCAGCATCAACACAGCCGGCAGCGAGACGCCGAGCGCGATCCGCAAGCCGCCGAAGAAGTACTGGCTATAAATAAATTTTTTGATTTCTAGCGAGTAACGCATCGAGTTCCCAGTAGGCTGCCCGGAGTATCTGACGCCTCCGGCGAGGCATTGGCTTAGTGGTTCGAAGCATCAACACATGGCTTCAAAAGAGGCTTCGAGTCTAACCCAACTTCGAGACGTCAGACCCTCGTCCGATCGGCCAGGTGTTGCCTGCGAACGGCCTTTGCTATCCTGTCGTTTCACTTCGCGACACGTCCCGGCGGCTCGGGGGCAAGTCGTTGCTCCACGTGCCTTACCAGCAGTAACCCTGCAGCAGGAACCATGCTCGAACTCTTCTATTCGAATCGCCATGAAACGTTGTCGCGGGCGCTGCTCGACGACCTCGCCGCGTTCGCCATGAACAACGGCGATCCATTCGAGCGGCAGGCGATCATCGTGCCCAGCGCAGCAGTGCGCCGGCGGCTCGAACTCGACATGGCTACGCGTTTCGGCATTTGCGCGAACATGGAGTTCAGCTATCTCGCCCAATGGCTTTGG
>NZ_JBAUSA010001297.1:0-13361 GCF_049581465.1 Caballeronia sp.
AATGCTGGTCGTCGGGCGTGATCGACGCGCGCGCGATAAGTTGTTCGGAAAGAAGAAGGGTGCCGGACATGGATGCGAGCCACTTTCAATAAAAATGCCGGCGCGGCGGCCGGCAGACAAGATAATAACCAGGCAGTCATGACCCCAAGCGGGCATGACCAGACCAGGGTGCAAGACGCTAGCCGAACACCGTCTCGTATTGCTCGACGGCGAAACCGAGCATCTTCACGCGCCCATTCACCACGACGACCGGCCGCTTGATGATCGACGGCTTGTGGATCATCAGTGCAATCGCGCCAGCCGTGGAACTGGCTTCGCCCTTCATGTCATCCGACAGGCCGCGCCACGTCGTGCCGCGCCGGTTGATCAGTTCATCGAGCGTGACGTCCTTGAGCCAGTCCTGCAACAGCGCCGTCGATACCCCCGCCTTCTTGAAGTCATAGAATTCGAACGTTACGCCATGCTCTTCCAGCCACACGCGCGCTTTCTTCACGGTGTCGCAATTCGGGATGCCATACACGACAGTTTTCTTCTCGGCCATGAGATCAATCGCCTCGCAGCAACTCGTTCAGGCCGACCTTGGCGCGCGTTTTTGCATCGACTTTCTTCACGATGACCGCGCAATACAGGCTGTGCGAGCCGTCCTTGGAAGGCAGGTTGCCCGCCACGACGACCGAGCCTGCCGGAATGCGGCCGTACGTCACTGAACCCGTTTCGCGGTCGTAAATCTTGGTGCTCTGGCCGAGATAGACGCCCATGGAAATCACGGAATTCTCTTCCACGATCACGCCTTCCACGACTTCCGAGCGTGCGCCAATGAAGCAGTTGTCTTCAATGATCACCGGGTTCGCCTGCAGCGGTTCGAGCACGCCGCCGATTCCCACGCCACCCGACAAATGCACGTTCTTGCCGATCTGCGCGCACGAGCCGACAGTCGCCCAGGTGTCGACCATCGAGCCTTCGTCCACATAAGCGCCGATGTTCACGTATGACGGCATCAACACCACGTTCTTCGCGATGAACGAACCCCGGCGCGCAACCGCTGGCGGCACGACGCGAAAGCCACCGGCCGCGAAGTCTTCGGCGGTGTAGTTCGCGAACTTCGACGGGACCTTGTCATAAAACTGGGTGAACCCGCCGGCGCCCATGGGCGCGTTGTCTTCCAGGCGGAACGACAGCAACACGGCTTTCTTCAGCCATTGATTGACCACCCATTCGCCGTCGCGCTTTTCTGCGACGCGCGACAGGCCTTGGTCGAGTTGCTCGATGACGTGGGCGACGGCGTCGCGCACTTCGGCGGCGGCTGATTTCGGCGACAACTCGGCGCGGTTGTCCCAGGCGGTGTCGATGATCTGCTGAAGTTGTTGCGACATATTCGTGAGTTCAGTAATTGAGGAGGGATTTACTGCGCCAGGGTGGCCCGCGATCGACAGAATTCGACGATCCTGCGCGCGCCTTCCACGCATTCGTCGACATCCGCGACCAGCGCGATTCGGATAAAGCCACTGCCGGGGTTCGCGCCGTGAGCATCGCGCGCCAGATACGAACCGGGCAAAACCGTCACATTATAGTCGGCGTAAAGTCGCGCGGCGAACTCAGTGTCGCTCAGGCCCGTGCGTGCGACGTTTGCCCAGAGGTAGAACGCGGCGTCGGGCAGGCGGACGTCGAGGACGTCGGCGAGCATTGGCGTGACGGTCGCGAATTTAGACACATACAGCGCGCGGTTTTCGCGCACGTGCGCTTCATCTTTCCACGCGACGGTGCTGGCCGTCTGGAACATGGGCGAGAGCGCCGTGCCGTGATAGGTCCGGTAGAGCAGGAATTGCTTGAGGATAGCGGCGTCGCCGACGACAAAACCCGATCGCATGCCCGGGACGTTCGAACGTTTTGACAGGCTTGACAGCATCACCAGGCGGTCGAACCCGCGACCCAGTTTGTGGGCGGCTTCAAGGCAGCCGAGCGGCGGGGTGGCTTCGTCGAAATAGATTTCGGAGTAGCACTCGTCCGATGCGATCACGAAGCCGTGCTTATCGGACAACGCGAACAACTCGCGCCAGTCGTTGAGGGTCAGCACCGCGCCCGTCGGATTGCCTGGCGAGCAGACGTAGAGCAATTGCGTGCGTGCCCAGATTGCGTCGGGCACGGCGGCGTAATTGCAGGCGAAATTGCGCGCCGGGTCGCTGTTCACGAAGTAGGGCTCGGCGCCGGCGAGCAACGCGGCGCCTTCGTAGATCTGGTAGAACGGATTCGGGCACACGACCACGGGCAGTTCGCCGTCGATCGTGGCTGGCTGGCTGTCGATCACGGTTTGCGCGAGCGAAAAGAGGGCTTCGCGCGAGCCGGAAACGGGGAGGACTTCCGTTGCGGCACTGACGGCGGGCAGGTCATAGCGCTGCATGATCCATGTCGCGATGGCTTGTCGCAGTGGCTCGGTCCCGGCGGTTGCAGGGTAGGTTGCGAGGCCGGACAGCGCGTTCACGACCGCGTCGCGAATCAGCGTGGGTGTGGCGTGTTTTGGCTCACCGATGCCGAAGCTGATCGGCGTGAATTCCGCCCGCGGGGTTACGCCCTTGAACAGGCCGCGCAGCTTTTCGAATGGATAGGGCTGGAGTTTCTGGAGAAGTGGATTCACGGCGAAGAGTCGGGCGGGGGCCCTCGGACCGGGCGGGACTTTCGATTATAGCGCGGGTGATTGGGAGGGATCCGCGTTGGGGACGCGGGGGTGCTGCTCGCGGCGAGTGTGGGACTAGCATTGAGTCCTTCTGCTAGCGTGGTCGTTCTGCATAAGTAGTATTTTCTTGCTTATTACTGTTAGCCCCTATCCGGGGCGGGACTTCATTTCTGCAAACGCGCAAAGAAACGAAGCAAAGAAACGCGTTCAAACCGCGAATACCTAAGTGTCGCCGTTGCTCACTTCAGGTTTTTGGCGCGAACGTAGTACGGCCCCCACGCATCAAACCGCAGTTGAACACCGCCCCCAAGTACCAGCGGCGCGCACACGCTTCGCCTCGACGTTCCGAAGTCCGTGCCGTCAGCGGCAACGACCGCGGAAGTACGATAGTAAGGCCAGGGGTAACGCCAGCGGTACACAGCAGGGCTGTGCCAGCAACATGTCCAGTGGCGTCGGGGGCGGCAAACCACTCGGTTTTGGGCTTGATCCTTTTGGGTCGCGCAAGACGTGACCCAAAATGAATGAGTGCGCAACACCTGCCTGGGCGGTGCGAGGACGCGGATAGCAACCGCGATGCGGCCGTTGAGGCGAAGCGTGTGCGCGCCGTCGGTGCGTGGGGTGGGCGTTCGACTGCGGGTTAAGTGTTTGGGGCCGTGCTACGTTCGTGCCAAAGACCTGAAGGGATCGACGACGACACTAAAAAATTGGCGGTTTAAAACGCGTTTCTTTGCTTCGTTTCTTTGCGCGTTTGCAAAGAAATGAAGTCCCGCCCCGGACAGGGGCTAACAGTAATAAGCAAGAAAATCCGACTTAAGCAGAACGACCACGCGAGAAGAAGGACTCAACGTTCTCCCCACACTCTCCGCGAGCAGCACCACCCCAACCCTAGCCCCACACTCTTTGCTAGCAGAACCGCCCTGACCCCACCCCCGCCCAAAGCCCTCAGCAGAGTTCCCCCCGATGGTATGATTGTCACCGCTCGCCGGGCTACCTCCCATTGGCCATCGAGTGGTCGTAACTCGACCACTCCACTCACGGCCAACGGGTTTTTCCCCTGCGTTTTCGACCGGCGTTTTTTGGCGCTTCAAGGCTCTTGTCGCATCAAACCTTGCCGGCCCGTGTTCCAGAATTCTCCCGAATTCTCTTCAATCAGCGATATCGCCGTGCGTCTGACCTCGATAAAACTCGCTGGCTTCAAGTCATTCGTCGATCCCACCCATTTCCAGGTCCCAGGCCAGCTTGTCGGCGTGGTGGGCCCAAATGGCTGTGGCAAGTCCAATATCATCGACGCCGTGCGCTGGGTGCTCGGCGAATCGCGCGCATCCGAATTGCGCGGCGAATCGATGCAGGACGTGATCTTCAATGGCTCGACCGCGCGCAAGCCCGGCAGCCGCGCCAGCGTCGAACTTATTTTCGATAACGCCGATGGCCGCGCCGCAGGTCAGTGGAGCACCTACGCCGAGATAGCGGTCAAGCGCGTGCTCACGCGCGACGGTACATCAAGCTATTACATCAACAACCTGCCGGCACGACGCCGCGACATCCAGGACATCTTCCTCGGCACGGGTCTCGGCCCACGCGCCTACGCGATCATCGGGCAAGGAATGATCGCGCGGATCATCGAAGCGAAGCCGGAAGAACTACGGGTGTTCCTGGAAGAAGCCGCGGGCGTGTCGAAGTACAAGGAACGCCGGCGCGAAACCGAGAACCGCCTGCACGACACACGGGAAAACCTGACGCGCGTTGAAGATATCGTGCGCGAACTGACCGCGAATCTTGAAAAGCTCGAAGCGCAGGCCGTGATCGCGACGAAGTTCAAGACGCTTCAAGCCGACGGCGAAGAGAAGCAGCGTCTGCTGTGGCTCTTGCGCAAGAACGATGCGGCGAACGAGTCGCAACGCCAGCAACGCGCGATCAACGAAGCCCAGAACGAACTGGAAGCGCAGACCGCGAAGCTGCGCGAAGTGGAAGCGCAACTTGAAACGCTGCGCGTGGCGCATTACAGCGCAAGCGACGCCATGCAGGGCGCTCAGGGCGCACTCTACGAAGCCAACTCCGAGGTGAGCAAGCTCGAGGCGGAGATTCGCTTTATCGTCGAATCGCGCAATCGGGTCCAGGCGCAAATCGCGGCGTTGAGCGCCCAGCGCGAGCAATGGCAACTGCAGGCCGAGAAGGCGCGCGGCGAGATCGAGGACGCGGAAGAAGCACTCGCCATCGGAGAAGAGAAAGCCGCGGTCGCGCAGGAAACCGCCGCGGCGAAACACGATGAATTGCCGGCGCTCGAAGCACGTTTTCGCGACGCCCAAGCCGATCTGAACAGCGAGCGCGGCGGGATTGCGCAGACCGAGCAAGCATTGAAGCTGGAGGCCGCGCATCAGCGCAATGCCGACCAGCAATTGCAGCAGTTGCAACAGCGCCACGAGCGCCTGAAGAGCGAAGCGGGTGGACTGGATGCGCCCGATGAAGCTCAGCTCGAAGAATTGCGCATGCAGTTGGCCGAGCACGAAGAGATCCTCTCCGACGCGCAAACGCGTCTCGTCGATGCGCAGGAAACGCTGCCTCGCCTCGATGCCGATCGACGCGCGGCACAGCAAAAGGTGCAAGCGGAAAGTACGCAGATCCACCAGCTCGAAGCGCGGCTCGCCGCGTTGAAGCAGTTGCAGGAAAACGTCCAGACCGAAGGCAAGATCCAGCCGTGGCTCGACAAGCACGAACTCGGTTCGCTGCCGCGCCTGTGGAAGAAGCTGCACGTGGAGGCAGGCTGGGAAACGGCGCTCGAATCCGTGTTGCGCGAGCGCATCGCGGCGCTGGAAGTATCGAATCTGGATTGGGTGAAGGCTTTCGCGACCGACGCACCGCCCGCCAAGCTCGCGTTCTACGCGCCGCCTATTGCGGGTGTTGCGCTGGAAACGCCCACCGGGCTGCGCCCGCTGCTGGCGCTGATTCGCATCGAAGATGCAGGCTTGCGCGCCGTGCTGACCGACTGGCTCGGCTCGGTATTCGTCGCCGATGACCTCGCCCAGGCGCTTTCCACGCGCTCGCAATTGCCGAACGGCGGCGCGTTCGTGGTGAAAGCCGGGCACATGGTGACGCGGGTGGGCGTGCAGCTCTATGCGGCGGATTCCGAACAGGCCGGCATGTTGGGCCGCCAGCAGGAAATCGAGAACCTGACGAAGCAGGTGCGTGCGCAAGCACTGCTCGCCGACGAAGCCAAAGCCGCAGCCGTTCGCGCAGAAGCAGCGCATACGCAGGCAACCGGCAGTCTAGGCGATGCCCGCTCGGCCGCCGAACGGGCGACGCAGCGTGTGCATGCATTGCAAATGGATGTGCTGAAGCTCGCGCAAGCCCATGAGCGCTACATGCAGCGCAGCACGCAGATTCGCGAAGAACTGTCTGAAATCACCGCGCAGATCGATGAACAACGCGCGTTGCGTGCTGAATCGGAAGCGAATTTCGAACGTCACGACGGCGAACTCGCGGAGTTGCAGGCCCGCTTCGAAGATCATCAACTTGCGTTCGAAGCGCTCGACGAATCGCTTACGAATGCGCGCCAGGAAGCGCGCGATCTCGAACGCGCAGCCAGCGACGCCAGCTTCGCGGCGCGTGGGCTGGCGGCGAAGATCGAGGAGTATCGGCGCAACATCGAAACGGCGAAGGACCAGAGCGAACGCGTGGCCGGCGCGCTGGAAGACGCCCGCGCGGAACTCGAGACCATCAACGAGCAAACGGCCCACACCGGCTTGCAGGAAGCGCTGGAGTTGCGCGCGGCCAAGGAAGAAGCGCTGCACTCGGCACGCATTGAACTCGACGATCTCACCGCGCGCCTGCGTCAGGCCGATGAATTGCGGTTGATCGCCGAGCGCTCGTTGCAGCCGCTGCGCGACCGTATCAACGAATTGCAGTTGAAGGAACAGGCGGCGCGCATCAGTGGCGAGCAGTTTATCGAGCAACTGGCGGCGGCAGGCGTTGACGAAGCCGACTTGCAGGCCAAACTCACGCCGGACCTGAAGCCTTCATATCTGCAGGGCGAGGTCACGCGGATCAACAACGCGATCGCGGCGCTTGGGCCCGTCAACATGGCCGCACTCGATGAACTCACGACCGCCTCCGAGCGCAAGTCTTTCCTCGATGCGCAGTCGGCGGATTTGAACGATGCCATCGGCACGCTGGAAGACGCGATCCACAAGATCGACCAGGAAACACGCGCGTTGCTGCAAGGCACCTTCGACGAAGTGAACCGTCATTTTGGCGAGCTGTTCCCACGTCTGTTCGGCGGCGGCCAAGCCAGCCTGGTCATGACGGGCGACGAAATTCTCGACGCCGGCGTGCAGGTGCTCGCGCAACCGCCAGGCAAGAAGAACTCGACCATTCACTTGTTGTCGGGCGGCGAAAAGGCGCTCACCGCGACGGCGCTCGTGTTCGCCATGTTCCAGTTGAATCCGGCGCCGTTTTGCTTGCTGGACGAAGTGGATGCGCCACTCGACGACGCCAACACGGAGCGCTTTGCGAACCTCGTGCGCGCGATGTCGGAGAAGACGCAGTTCCTGTTCATCTCGCACAACAAAATTGCAATGGAAATGGCGCAGCAGTTGATCGGCGTAACCATGCAGGAGCAAGGCGTTTCGCGGATTGTCGCTGTGGATATGGAATCTGCAGCGGGTTTCGCCCAGAATGCCTGAGACGTTTGGCTAGCCGGCGCGGTATCGTTGGCGAATGTTGGCGAATAGACGTCAGGAATGATTAAATCGGCCGCCGGGCGCGGAGTGGCGTGCGCATGTCGTTATCGACAGGTTGCATGCCAAAGATCGCGCGATAGGTCTTCGAGCAAGCGCAAATAAGCGCAAACAGAATAGAGCAACGGAGCGTGCATGGACGAGTTGACACTCGGGTTAATTGGGGCGGGAGCCGTGGTGGTCGGCGGTGTCGTGGTCTACAACGCGTGGCAGGGCGCAAAAGTGCGCCGCAAGATGCCGCGTCCAATGCCTGACGAAGCGGCGGAATCGCTCGCGCGTCATGAGGCCGACGAGGAACATCCGTTTATCGAGCCAACGCGCCCGGTACGGCGTGAGCCGGGCATCGGCGAGGATCTTGAGGAGACCTCGGGCGCGCGCGTAGAACCGAGCTTTGGCGGTGCGCCGCTGTCGGCGGTGGCGCCCGCTGACACCGCCGTCGATATCCAGGCGGATCAAACGTCGGTGAACGGCGACTTTCCGGACGAGAACGCGCCGTCGCTCATCGATGATGATCCCGTGCTGCCTCCCGCAACCACGATTTCATCGGCACCGCCGGCTATGGTGGACCGTCGGATCGACTGCGTGATTCCTATCCGGCTGACTGCGCCCCTGGCAGGCGACAAGCTGATTCCGAGCGCCCAGAAGTTGCGGCGTGCGGGCACGAAGCCCGTGTATATCGAAGGTAAGCCGGAAGGCGAAGCCACCTGGGAATTGCTCAAGAACGGCGCGCGCTACGAGGAATTGCGCGCGGCCGCTCAACTCGCCAATCGCAGCGGCCCATTGAACGAACTCGAGTTCTCCGAGTTCGTGACGGGCGTGCAGCGTTTTGCCGATGGCATCGACGGTTCGCCGGAATTCCCCGACATGATCGAAACGGTCGCTATGGCCCGCGAGCTCGATGCCTTCGCGGCCCAGTGCGACGCTCAATTGTCCATCAACATTCTGTCCGATGGCGCGCCGTGGTCGGCAAACTACGTGCAAGCCGTGGCGTCGCAAGACGGCTTCCTGCTGTCACGTGACGGCACGCGTTTCGTGAAGCTCGATGCGCGCCAGAATCCAGTCTTCATGCTGCTTTTCGGCGACACCAATTTTCTGCGCGACGACCTGACCTACAAGGGAGGCCAGATGATCACGCTGGTGCTCGACGTACCCGTCGCCGATGAAGACATCCTGCCTTTCCGCCTGATGTGCGACTACGCGAAGTCGCTGGCGGAGCGCATTGGCGCACGCGTGGTCGACGACCAGCGCCGGCCGTTGCCGGAGAGCTCGTTGTTGGCTATCGAAAAGCAGTTGATGACGCTCTACGCCAAGCTCGAGCAAGCTGGAATTCCCGCCGGATCGCCAGCCACGCGGCGCTTGTTCAGCCAGTAAGATCGGCCGGGCACGGGTGGGAATGGCTTGAGGCGCGGCCGTGGCGTTGGCCGTCCAGCCGATGCCACGTCCCACCGATCTTCTGAGACAATCGACAGGTCAGATTTCTCCTAACTCTCTAGCCTGCGTTGCGCATGTCCGCCAAACCGAAAGCCTTGCCCACCGTCTCCGACGCGCCTGTTCCGAGCGCTGTGCGACCGGCCGAGCGCGCCGCCTGGCTACGCGCCGAACTGGAGCGCGCGAACTACGCTTATTACGTGCTCGACCAGCCCGATCTGCCGGACGCCGAGTACGATGTTTTGTTCAAGGAATTGCAGCAAATCGAAGCTGCACAGCCCGAGTTGATCACGCCGGAGTCGCCAACCCAGCGCGTGGGCGGGGAAGTCGCGACGGGCTTTCAGCCGGTCGCGCACGACGTGCCCATGTTGTCGCTGAATAACGGTTTCGCGGACGTTGATATCGTTGCATTCGACAAGCGCATCTCTGATTCCCTGGATTACTCGCCGGTCGAGTACGCATGCGAGCTGAAATTCGACGGCCTCGCTATTTCCCTCCGATACGACGACGGCATCTTCGTTCAGGCCGCCACGCGCGGCGACGGTGCCACTGGTGAGGAAGTGACCGAGAATGTCCGCACCATTCGTTCGATCCCGCTGAAACTCAAGGGTAAGAATGTGCCGAAGCGACTCGACGTGCGCGGCGAAGTGCTGATGTTCAAGCGCGATTTCGAGCGCTTGAACGCGCGGCAACGCGAGGCGGAGCAACGCGAATTCGCCAATCCGCGCAATGCGGCCGCAGGCGGCTTGCGCCAGCTCGACCCGAAGATGACCGCCCAGCGGCAATTGTCGTTCTTCGCGTACGGCATCGGCGTGCTTGAGGGTGCCGACATGCCGCCGTCGCATTCGGCGCTCCTCGACTGGTACAAGGACATGGGATTGCCGGTAAACGGCGAACGCGGCGTGGTTCAAGGCGCGGACGGCTTGCTCGAGTTTTTCCGAAAGACGGCTGAGAAACGCGACGGCTTGCCGTACGACATCGACGGCGTGGTCTACAAGGTCAACCAGCGCGATGAACAGGACAAGCTCGGCTTCGTCTCCCGGGCGCCGCGTTTCGCGCTCGCGCACAAATTTCCGGCGCAGGAAGCGCTGACGCAATTGCTTGCGATCGACGTGCAAGTTGGCCGCACGGGCGCCATCACGCCGGTCGCGCGTTTGACCCCGGTATTCGTCGGCGGAGCGACAGTGACGAATGCCACGCTGCACAACGAAGACGAAGTGCGGCGCAAGGACATCCGGATCGGCGACACCGTGATCGTGCGGCGTGCCGGCGACGTGATTCCCGAAGTGGTCGGGGCGATTCTCGAGCGTCGTCCAGCGGATGCGCGCGAGTTCATCATGCCGACCGAATGCCCGGTATGTGGATCGAAGATCGAGCGTTTGCCGGACGAAGCGATCGCGCGCTGCACGGGCGGCCTCGTGTGTCCCGCGCAGCGCAAGCAGGCGCTGTGGCATTTCGCGCAACGACGCGCGCTGGATATCGACGGGCTGGGTGAAAAGATCATCGACCAGCTCGTGGACGAGAACATCGTGCGCACGCCGGCGGACCTGTTCAACCTGGGCGTGGCCACCCTTGCCGCACTTGACCGCTTCGCCGATAAATCCGCGCAGAATCTCTTCGAATCGGTGGAGAAAGCCAAACGGACCACGCTGCCACGTTTTCTTTATGCGCTCGGCATTCGCCACGTTGGCGAATCGACGGCGAAGGATCTCGCCAAGCATTTCGGCTCGCTCGATCCAATCATGGCGGCGAGCGTCGAAGAATTGCTGGAAGTGAACGATGTCGGGCCGGTTGTCGCCGAGTCACTGCATAATTTTTTCAGCGAAGACCACAATCAGATGGTCATCGAACAATTACGCGCGCCCGGTAAGGTCACGTGGCCGGAAGGGCCGCGCGCACCGAAAGCTCCGCAAGGCGTGCTGGCGGGCAAGACGATCGTGCTGACCGGCACGTTGCCCAGCTTGTCGCGTGAAGACGCCAAGGAGATGCTGGAGGCGGCGGGCGCGAAGGTGGCGGGATCGGTATCGAAGAAAACAGATTACGTGGTGGCAGGTGCGGAAGCGGGCAGCAAGCTCGTTAAGGCCGAGGAACTCGGCGTGCCCGTGCTCGACGAGGATGGCATGCGCAAGCTTTTGGAGGGAGAAACCCCATGATTCGAGAAATCCTCAAAATGGGCGATCCGCGTTTGTTGCGTATTGCCGAGCCTGTCGATCACTTCAACACGCCCGAACTGCATGCGCTCGTCGAAGACATGTTCGACACCATGCGCCACGCGAACGGCGCCGGGCTGGCAGCGCCGCAGATTGGTGTTGATCTGCAGGTGGTGATATTTGGATTCGGCCACAGCGAGCGGTATCCAGACGCGGAACCCGTGCCGGAAACGGTGCTGATCAACCCGATCATCACGCCGGTGTCGCATGACATGGAGGAAGGGTGGGAAGGGTGCTTGTCGGTCCCGGGCCTGCGTGGCGCCGTGCAGCGCTACTCCATGCTTCGCTATCAGGGCTTCGACCAGTTCGGCTCGCCTATTGAACGGCTGGTGGAGGGCTTTCACGCCCGCGTCGTGCAGCATGAATGCGACCACCTGATCGGCAAGCTCTATCCCATGCGGATCACCGATTTTTCGAAGTTCGGATTTACGGAAATCCTGTTTCCGGGACTCGATCCGACCAACGACGATTAAGCAGAGGCCACTAGCCAGCGACGATCAATCAGCGACGACCGAGCAGCGACGATCAATCAGCGCCGACTAAACAGCGGCGATCTATTTGCGGCGATCTATTTGCGGCGCGGCGAAGCGGAAGGCCGCCTGAAAGCCGGCGGCCTTCGCGTTCAGGCGAACGTCTTCTTGTGTCCCACCGCCGTTGCCGGCTGACGGAACAGCGCGATGTGATCGGGATTCGCCGACGCCTGCAGGCGTCCATCGGGCAATCGGGCGATGACCACTTCGCCAATCCCCGGGCTCAACACAACGACTTCGTCGCGCAGGGCAAGGAGGGCGTCGAGACGGCGGCGGCCGCTGACGATTTCGAGGCCAGCTTTTGTTTCGCGAACAATGATCTCAACGGACATGGCGATTCTCCAGTGGAATTCGCAAGCCACGCGGCGGAAGCGGTAAATTGCGCGTGTACCTGCCTATCGGTCATATGTCATATTTTCTTTAGCCAAAATTCGGCAAAAAAAATCGATGCGGTCGGCAGGTGCCGTTCGCATCGATTTGTGACACTTTCGTCGTTTTCCCGCGACGCTATTTGAAGTCCAGAGAAGACGCGATTCGCGTCTTCTAAAGCGGCCTCCACTGCATCGCCTTCGAACTAGAACGACTCGTCGGCGCTGAGATAGCGCCATTGACCCTGCGGCAGCGCGCCGAGCGTCACGCGACCCATCCGGATCCGCTTCAATCCCACCACTTCAAGGCCGACAAGCTCGCACATCCGGCGAATCTGGCGCTTCTTGCCTTCACGCAAGACGAAGCGCAGTTGCTCGCCGTTCTGCCAACTGACTTGTGCCGTCTTGAGGGGAACGTCGTCCAGCGAAAGGCCGTGGCGAAGCAACGCCAGGCTTTCCGGCGGAAAGTGCTGTTCGATATCGACTTCGTGCTCGCCGAATTTCACGCGCACGAGGTACTCCTTGTCGACATCCGAATGGCCGCCAATCAGTTGTTTCGCTACGCGGCCGTCTTGTGTGAGGACGAGCAGGCCGGTCGAATCGATGTCGAGGCGTCCCGCCGGCGCGAGCGTGCGCAGGTGCAAAGGCGTGAAGCGAATGCCGGACTGGTCGTCGGCCCAATGGTTGGACGGGTTGACCAGCGTCACGGCCGGCTGATAGCCGTCCTCGGCCTGACCGGATACATAGCCCACCGGCTTGTGGATCAGGATGGTCACCTGTTGCATCTGGGCGGCGTGCGCGGCGGGCGCGATCTCGACGTTCTGATCGGGGCGGATCTTGGTGCCAAGCGTGTCGATCACCTCGCCATCGACGAGAACCCAGCCCTTTTCGATCCATTCATCGGCTTCGCGGCGTGAACACAGTCCAAGCTCCGACATCACCTTCGACAAACGCACGAGTCCTTCTTCGCTTTCGCGTGCAATGCGGGCAGGCGACGGGAAGTCAGGGTCGTGCGGTTGAGCGGGTTTCGATGTGGGTTTGCGGGGCGGTTTTCTATCGTCGCCGAATCGCTCCGACGGACCGCGCTTCGCGTACGGGCTGTCGCTTGCGGCCGGACGTGCGCCGCGTGCTGCGTCTGCATCGCGCGGACGCGGACGGTCGCTAAAGTGGCGTGGAGCGTCCGAAGCGCTGCTTTCGCGACGCGGGCCGCCATCGTGGGCGTGGTTACGGTCGCTGTTGAATGACGGACGTGGCGTGCGATCGCTGCCGGGGCCTCGCGAATCATCGGCGCGGGGTTTGAAGGGGCGGCGTTCAGCGTCGCCAGACGGACGTGGACCGCGGTCGCCGAAGGACGGGCGCGGGCCGCGATCACTTGACGGACCACGCGGTGCATCGCCACGCGGCGCATACGGACGGCGTTC
>NZ_JBAUSA010001298.1:0-9037 GCF_049581465.1 Caballeronia sp.
GGCCGGCAACGCACGTTACCGAAGAAGTCGTCGCGATCTGCAAGCGGCTCGACATCAGCCGGTCGACCCTCGGCGTTCACTACAGGGGCACCGACAAAAAGCTCGAAGCCGTCCCGCTTTCGTGGACCGAGTTCTGCCAACTCGTGCAAGCGACGCTCGACGAGAATCCTGGGCTGACCGACATCTTCGTGTCGAGCGACGAACCCGCATTCATCGACTTTTTCACCGCCTGGCGTTTCGGGAAGCCGATTAAAGTCGCCCCTGCGAAATTGCTCGCGAACGGCGGCGTGCCCGTTCATTTCAGCGGCTATCCCGGGCTCGAAATCGGTCGCGAGGCGCTCCTTTCAAGCTTGCTGCTTTCCAAATGCGGATACCTCGTGAAGACGCCGTCGTATCTGTCGGCATGGTCGAAGATATTCGAGCCCTCGCTGCCGGTGAAGCTTGCCTCACCGCCGCGCCCCGACGCGTTCTGGTTTCCCGATAGCCGGATCTGGGTCGAACAGGATGTGCAGAGCAAGGCGGCTTGAGTGAGGTGGATCGCGTGAGAAGACTTGAGTGCGACCCCCGGCGAAGCGCGGAGCGTGGGCTTCGGGGTCGCCGTGGTTGCGCCGACCTTAGCTGGCGCGCTCATCATTCGCTGCCATTGCCCCAGGGCCAGCGATCCGTGCCGGGCAAAGCATGGCCCGTTTCCAGCAGCGTTTTCAGGCTGGACAGAATGTGCGGCCATCCCTTCGATACCCCTTCGAGCATCAAGCCTCGTACCGGCGTATCGTGCGTGACGGTCAGCTTGACGATGTCGCCATCCTGTTCGAGCTCGAACGTCGCATGCGTCACACCTTCGGCGCGCGCGGCCTCACTGAGCTCATTTCTCCACGCCAGCACCAGCCGCCGTGGTGGATCGATCTCAAGCACTTCGCCCGCGTCCGTCGTACGGCCATCGGGCGCGAACAGGCGCCAGGGCGATCCGCGCTCCCACGCGGATTCCTGCCACGATCCAAACCAGTATTGGCGCGTGAACTCGGGCTTCAGCAGCGCGTTCCAAAGCTTTTCGGGCGTGGTGCGGATATAGCTGACATAGACGAATTGTTCAGGGTCCATCGCCGTCTCCTTCCAGGGCTCGTTTCAGGTCGACAAGCGCTCTCAGGCGATGCCGTTCGAATTTCCCGATCCAGCGGTCCGCTATTTCGTTGATCGGCACCGGGTTGAGGTAGTGCAGTTTGTCTCGACCTCGCCAAACCGTGACGACCAGGTTCGAGTCTTCCAGAATGGCCAGGTGCTTGCTGACCGCCTGGCGCGACAAAGCCGAGTGTGTGCACAACTCAGTCAGCGTTTGTCCGTTGTTCGCATGCAGGCTGTCCAGCAAGTTGCGTCGCGTGGCGTCGGCGAGGGCGCTGAAAACGGCGTCGGTGTCCATCAACTTATTATGCAACCAAAAGGTTGCATGTAAAGATTAATTCTTTATCGTCCGCTCGCCGGTCGCGACGTTCGTCGAACGGTAAATATTTCCCAGATCTCATGCTTTACCTCGTTTGCAATCGCTTGACGGCGTCTTAAGCCCCAAAATGGTGCGCAGACGAGAAAATTGACGCATACCCCGAGTTTTTTGCAATCGCACACGTGCTAATGCAAGCAAATTGCTATACACTGTCGGGCCGCGCCTTTAAGCGCTCGTTAGCACGGTCGCGTCGAAAACCTGCAGATTCGCTTGAGTTTTGGCTTTACGAATTGCTTGATGACGAATGGCTTGAATAAGGCGATTCAAGCATCAAGTAGGTGAATGTGATGTGCTGGCCGCCCGGCTAGCGCAGCGTACGTGTCTAACCGCCTGTGTACTGGCTTGCCACCGCAGGGCGAACCTGTCGAGGAGATGTATGGCAAGTTTTGATCGCGATAATTCAGCAGCCGGCAACGGCGCAACGCCGAAGAAACCGAAGGGCCGCCGCGCCGCATCGGATGCAATTTCACGTGAAGCGGCAAGTTACGACGCCGCCGGATCGACCGAGCAAATCGAAGAACGCCAGCGCCAGATGCGCGCGTTGATCCAGCTCGGCAAGCAGCAAGGCTTCCTGACGCACGCCGAAATCAACGACCACCTGCCCGGCAACTTCGCGCAGACGTCGGCGATTGAAACGATCGTCAGCACGTTCCGCGACATGGGCGTGGCCGTGTACGAAGAGGCTCCGGATTCGGAAACCCTCTTGCTGAACGATCAGGCGCCGACCGCCGTATCGGACGAACAATCGGACGAAGAAGCAGAAGTCACGCTCGCGACTGTCGACTCGGAATTTGGCCGTACGACCGATCCCGTGCGTATGTACATGCGCGAAATGGGCAGCACCGAGCTGTTGACGCGTGCGGGCGAGATCGAAATCGCCAAGCGTATCGAAGACGGTTTGGGCGAGATGATTCACGCCGCCGTGACGTGCCCGGCGACTGTGGCCATGCTGCTCGAAACCGTGGACCGGGTTGTGGCGGGTGAATTGCGCATCGACGAACTCGTCGACGGCTTCAAGGACCTCAGCTTGCCGGACGACCCAGTGGTGGCGGACAGCGCGGCGGAGCCGGACGAAGTCGAGCTCGCGTCCGAGGACGACGACGCCGGTGAAGACGGCGAAGGTGCGGAAGAGCAGGCCACGCGTGCGAACGCCGCGCGCCTCAACCAGTTGCTGAACGACTGCATGCCGCTCTTCACGAAGGTGCGCGACCAGTTCGACGCATTCCGTGCAGCCGCACTGAGCAACAAGCCGTCGGACATCGACTGGGCGAACGTACAGGAACAGATCCAGCAAGACTTGTCGCCCCTGCGTTTTGCGGCACGCTCGATCGACCGGCTGTGCGCGCACGTCCACGAGCAAGTTGAGCAAGTGCGCGTGATCGAGCGTCGTATCCTGAAGATTGCTGTCGACGTATCCGGCATGCCGCGCGAAACTTTCGTCGCGGTGTTCCCGGGACATGAGACGGATCTTGGCTGGACCGCGCGTCACGCGGCCACGTCGGATGTGTTCGGCAAGTCGCTTGAACGAAGCGAGCCGGCAATCCAGGCCGAACAGCAAAAGTTGATCGAAATTGAAGCGGGCCTGATGCTGCCGCTGGCTCAGTTGAAAGTGTTGAACCGCCAAATGACGTCGGCTGAACACAAGATGCGCCAGGCGAAGCGCGAAATGACCGAGGCGAATCTGCGCCTGGTGATTTCGATCGCAAAGAAGTACGTCAACCGTGGCATGCACTTCCTGGACCTGATCCAGGAGGGCAATATCGGCTTGATGAAAGCGGTGGATAAGTTCGAATACCGGCGTGGCTGGAAGTTCTCGACGTACGCAACGTGGTGGGTTCGTCAGGCCGTGACGCGTTCGCTGGCCGATCAGGGCCGGACGATTCGTGTGCCGGTCCACATGATCGAAACCATCAACAAGTTGAACCGCGTGTCGCGCGAGATTCTTCAGCAGACCGGGCAGGAAGCGCATCCGTCCGTCCTGGCTGTGCGGTTGGACCTGTCGGAAGACAAGGTTCGAAGCATCCTGAAGATCGCGCGGCAACCCGTATCGCTTGAAACGCCTTTGGGCGAAGACGGCGACACCACGCTCGGCGACATGGTGGAAGATTCGGCAGCGCAGTCGCCCGCCGATTCCGCGATGCACGCCGACATGCGTCTGGCGATCAAGGACGCGCTCGACTCGCTGTCACCGCGCGAAGCGAAGGTGTTGAGAATGCGCTTTGGTATCGATACGGTCTCGGATCACACGCTCGAAGAAGTGGGTAAGCAGTTCGACGTGACCCGCGAGCGGATTCGCCAGATCGAAAGCAAGGCAATGCGTAAGCTCGTGCACCCGAGCCGTTCGGAAAAATTGCGCTCGTTCCTGGCGCATTAACGTTATTGTTGCAAGCCTGCGCGGAGGTTCCTTCCGCGCAGGCGCTCCTGCCGCGCGGTCTATGGCGCGGTATCGGAAGCTGGCAAGGGCGCGATTGCGCGCTACGCTGCCAACACACTCCCCGAACTACCCTTCCTCGAAATACCTCGGCTTCTCCCTTACCGCTTCGTCGGGCACGGAACAGACGGTGCGAAACGCTTGGCTCGCGCCCATGAACCCAACGTGGCCCGGTCACTTTATCGGCAGGAAGATGTCGGTGATCGCTTCGTCCTCAGGCACTTCCGGAAAGAACACGACACGCTGGAAATACAGCGGGTAGTCGCGCAATGCTTCGCCGCTTTGCGGCAGCCATTGTTGATACAGCGTGCGGATCGTTTGCCCAAGCGTGTCGTCGGAGCCAACGTGGCGAAGGACGGCGCAACGGCCTCCCGGAATGATTTTCGCCACGATACCAAAAGCGTTGGGCGCAACATCCCGTTCCGTCGACGCGCACAAATCGACGCGAAAGTCCTCGGGGTTCTTACCGGTGTGACTGTTGTAGACGATGTTGAACGTCGCACTGATCTTGGGCGGCAGCTGGTGCTCCTTGCGCCACTCGATTAGCTTTCGGATTGAATCGCCGATCCGCTGCGGGTCGCCGTGATGTTCGAAGGCTGCCACTTTCGTGTCTTTGAAATCGACGATCCTGATGCCGGTTGCTGTGCTGTCTGGGGTCATGCTTTTGATCCTGCGTTCGGTGGGCGGATATCAGATTAGAGCATTAACCGTCCTTGGCGGCGACCAGCAATCCTCTGTATAGTCTCGCGGTGTCGAGACCCGAAGGCGGGTGCTCGCGCAACAACGGCAGAAGACAACTCTAAGCGGCGACATGCAGACGACTGCAACAGACCCGAAACGCGCACCCGGCGCGAACCTGACGCGCATCATTGTGGCAACCGTGATTGGGAACGGGTTCATCGCGTACGACTTCACTGTCTACAGCTTTTCGGCCGTGATCATCGGCAAGCTGTTTTTCCCCTCGCACAACCCGTCGGCGTCCCTGCTTCTCTCGCTCGCCACCTTCGGCGCGGGTTTCGTGATGCGCCCGGTCGGCGCGATGATCATCGGCCATATTGCCGACAGCCGGGGGCGCAAAGCGGGCCTTACCGCGTCCCTTGGGTTAATGACACTGAGCACGTGGCTGATTGCCTGCGTGCCGACCTATGCATCGATCGGGGTTGCCGCAACGGTCCTGATGGTGCTTGCAAGACTGTTGCAAGGGCTCGCATCGGGTGGGGAGATCGGGCCGGCGTCGGCGTCACTGATGGAGTCGGCCGGACCCGCGCGACGTTGTTCTCTAGTGAGCTGGCGAGGTGCGAGCCAGGGCGTGGCGGCTTTCGCGGCTGCGCTGATCGGCGCCGGCCTGACAACCACGCTTTCGGCCGCCTCAATGCACGATTGGGGCTGGCGGGTGCCCTTTGTTTTTGGCGGCTTTATCGGGCCGGTGGGATGGTATCTGCGTCGCCACATGCCGGGGGTCGCGTTTGACGGCGGCGAGCGGCCGCGCCCCGCGGGTCTGTTTGCGCGCTATCCGCGGCAGATTTTATACGGCATCCTAATGATGGCGGCGCCGTCGGTGAGCATCTATATCACGGTGTTCTATATGCCGAGCTATCTCATCATGACCTTGCATCGGCCGGCTGCCATCAGCTTGCTGACTGCCAGTTTTTCGGGCCTGGTGATCCTGGTGGCGACGCCGCTGCTTGGCCATATCGCGGATAGGCACGCGAGCCGCAAGCCGATCCAGTACGTGACGCTTGTAAGTTGTCTGGTCGTGACCTACCCGGCGTTTCTCGCGCTTACGCACGGTGTCGGCGATATTGCCGCGTTATTTATTATCCTGGGGTATGTCGCGCTAGCGTTGAACAACGCCGGCGCCAGTTCGGTGCTGATCATGGAGGCGTTTCCCCGGGCGTATCGTGCGGCGGCAATGTCGGTTATCTATAGCTTTGGCGTGACGATCTTCGGCGGGTTCTCACCGCTGATCGTGGCGTGGTTGATTGGGCTGACCCACGACGCGATGATGCCGGCGTGGTACCTGCTCGGGGCGATTGCCACTACACTGTTTGGTTTGTACAGGTTTCCGGCCGGCGCGCCGGCATAGGCAACCTCACGCCCGTATCAGCGGCCCTCGCGCTGCAACTCGGCCGTCTTCACCCGCACGTCCTGCGGACTCATGCCGTATGCGCGACGAAACGCCCGCGTGAAGTCGGACGCACTCTTGAACCCCAGCCCGAACGCGATTTCAATGACCTGAAGGTGCGGAAAGCGCACGAGTTCATCGGCCGCTTCCCGCAGCCGCCGATTGCGGATGTACGCGCCAAGCCCACCTTCATGCTCGAACCAGCGATAAATCGTCGCGCGCTTCAGTTGCAACGCATCCACAACGCTCGCGGGCGAGAGATCGGCGTGATGCAGGTTGGCATCGATAAAACGCCGCACCTGACCCAGCAACGCAACTTGCACGGCCGCGCGGGCTTCGCCGGTCAGCCGTGTCTGTTTGCGAAACGCAGCGACCAGGAGTTGCGCGCCTGCATCGAGCGCGCCAGCGGCGTCCGCGGCATTCATCAGAGGTAATTCACGGGCCAAGGCGGTGGCGTGATCAACGACGATGCGGGTCAGCGGCGTACCGAACTCCGCGACGCGGCCATGGATGGAGTCGGCGTCGGGAAATGCGGCGTCGACCGTCGCCTTCGGCACGAACAGGCTTAGCACATGACATTCCGGGCGCTCGACGCGAAAGGTCTGGTTCAGGTCCAATACGGCGATTCCGTGAGCCGGAGGAGCGTGCTCGCTTCGCTTCTTTCGAATGCCCGTCACATTGCCAACACTGCCTTCCTTGTAAATGTGGAAAACATAGTCGCGGCGCCGGTCAGTGGAGATTCGGGCGAGGCTGCGCTCGAGAATGGTCGCGTCGGTGCGGGCATCGGTGAAAATCAGTTCGCCGACGGTGTACCGGTCGATGCTGCCATGGAAGCCGTTGTCGATCTGCGCTTGCGATGGCGGGACATCGACTACATGTCCGACCCGCTCACGCCACGCCAGCATTTGCTTGTTCACCGATTTTCCATGCGTGCTGAAGTGGCTGCGGACAATGCCACTACCGGAGCTGGTGCCCTGAGCGAAGGAATCGGAAGGGCTGGCAACAGACATTAATTTTTCGGTAATAAATGGCATGAACAATAGCGGCGAAGCCCGCTTCAAATTATTCGTTGGATTCGTTGGAACTGAGACGCACGGTAAAGCCGCTCAAAAACCTTGCGATATCCTCCGTTCAACGACACCTTCATCGTTACCGATCGGGTAGGAATGGGTTGCCAGACACGTATTTACGGCAATTTCCCGAAGTTATTTAGTTTGTGCGCCACCGCGACAGGGGCGAGTCGATAAGCGAAACGTTTGACGACCGTACCTATAACAAGATCACAGAGACTTCCTGAGCGCGCCTTGGCAAAGTCGACGAGAGAGCTGCAATGAGTGTTCCAACGAAATCCTTAGCCCCTAGTCCCGCTGGCCTGCGACCCGCAAGTTTAGCGGATACACAGATTGATCACATCGAACGTATGGTTCATTGGGTGCTTGGACGCAACGCGTTGGGAACCGATAGCTGCATGAATCCCGAATATTGGACAGCGCGTGTTCACGAACTGATGAAAGAGAACAATCTCGTGGCCGTTCAACAGCAACGCATCGGCCGATTACTTGAGCAACTGGAATTCATGACGCAGCCGGATGCACAAAATCACACGGCGTAGTGAATTTGCGTTGAAAGTGAGAATGCGTAATAAAACAATAACAAATACGAAATAAAGCACGAAACAAAGGCAGAGCCTGAGAGGCACTTGAGCCAGTCACCAGCGGGATTTCTAATCCCGCTGGTGACTCTAAGTGCGTAGCAAACGCGTTGACATTCGCGTCGTGGGCGTTCCTGCAAATAGCTGCCGCCCGGCTTGTGCCGGATCTAGCCCGAATGCTTCACTCGCCACACTCGCAATAAGACTGTCCAGCCCAAGTGTCGGCCGTAAATCCCGCCCTTGATACAGCGCCGAGGCTGACAGCCCCGGCCAGTCGGCAAGCACACGACCGCCTTGCACCGCGCCGCCCAGCAGCATGGCCGCCGAAGCCGTGCCGTGATCAGTGCCGCCCGTTCCGTTCGCCGCAGCCGTGCGGCCAAATTCGGTCGCCACCAGAACGGTGGTGTTGGCCCAATGTTCCCCGAGCCCGTCACGCATGGACGCCATCATCGTGTCGAGCGCCTTCAATTGCGCGCCGAGCCGCTGGTTTTGCGCGCTATGCGTGTCCCAGCCGCCGGTCTCGATCATTGCGATGCGCGGACCGTCTTCGCGGCTTAGGAAACCCGCCGCCAGCTTGCCCAGACTCGCGGGATCCTGGCGCGCGACGGCGTCCGAAGCGAGACCGCGTGCTTGCATCGCCGAGGTCCAGAGTGCGTGCAATTGGGGATCGCCGGCATAGAGTTGCGAGACGCGCAGGAGCAGGTCGTCGGGCGCTTGGGGCAATGCCGATGGGGCGTACGACGTGACATCGGCGGGACCGCGCAGCGCGAGCGGAACCGTCGGCGCAAAAGCGATCGCATTGGCGTGCGCCGCCGGCAGCATCGTAACGAGGCGATTGAGCCAGCCATCCTTGGTCCGGTACGGCGCCGGGCCACCGGTTTCGAGCACGTTCTGGCCATCGAAATGCGAACGGTCACGATACGGCGATGCCACGGCCTGCACAAAGAGCGCGTGGCCGGCCGCGTACATTTTCGCGGTTTCGACGAGCGACGGATGCAGCGCGAAGGTGCCGTCGAGTTTTGTCGCCGATGCAGGATCGATGGCCAAAGGTCCACGCAAGCTCGCGTAGGCCGGGTCGGCGTAGGGCACGATGATGTTCAGGCCATCGGCGGCGCCGCGCTGGATGACGAACACGAAGCGACGCTCCGTCGCCACCGATGCAAACGCGATACGGGGCGCGACGAGCATTGCGCCCGCGCCGACGCCTGCGCACCACAGAAAATCCCGACGGCTGACCATTGCGCTATCTCCTTTGAAAATCGGGCGAAACCAGCAGTAACGCGAGGGCTGTCGGCGCGCTTTCTGCGCGCGCCAATTCGGTCGCGGTTGACTCGC
>NZ_JBAUSA010001299.1:0-1548 GCF_049581465.1 Caballeronia sp.
GCCGCAACAACCGCCTTCTGCTTGCCGCGCTCGCACAGATCGGGCAGGCAATCGAGAGCGCGTGCGAGCGCTACGGCGCGCATCGTATCGGCGTTGTGCTGGGCACGAGCACGTCGGGGATCGAAGCCGCCGAAGCCTCGTTTTCCGCCGCGGCGAAAGGGGGCGCGGCACCGGCCCAATTCGACTACCGGCGCATGGAAATAGGCACGGCGGCGCCGTTTGCTGCTGCCGCGCTGGGTCTGCAGGGGCCGGCGCTCACGATCTCGACCGCTTGCACATCGAGCGCAAAAGCATTCGCGTCCGCGCGCCGGCTATTGCAACTGAATCTCTGCGATGCGGTCGTGGTCGGCGGTGTCGATTCGCTGTGCGAACTGACGATGCAAGGCTTCGCATCGCTTGAATCGACCAGTCCGGTCCGCGCCAATCCAATGAGCCGCAATCGCAGTGGTATTAATGTAGGCGAGGGCGCAGCGGTGTTCCTGATGAGCCGCGAAGAAGGTCCGGTTTTTATCGCGGGCGCGGGGGAATCGAGCGATGCGTACCATATTTCCTCGCCGGATCCGCAAGGCATAGGCGCGGAGATCGCGCTGCGCGCAGCGCTTGGCGAGGCCGGATTGACGCCGTCCGACATTGGCTATGTCAACCTGCATGCGACGGCCACGCGCAAGAACGACGAGATGGAGGCGCACCTGATGGCACGCGTTTTCCCGGGCGGTGTCGCGACCAGCGGCACGAAGCCGCTCACGGGTCATCAACTTGGCGCAGCCGGTGCGACCGAGCTTGGATTCGCGTGGCTCGCGCTCGCACGCGAGGGCGTCGCTTTGCCGCGTCACGTGTGGGACGGCGAGGCGGACCCGGCGTTGCCCATGCTCGATCTCGTCGAAAGCGAACGCTTCGTGCCGCGCGGTGCCGGACCGCAATTCGTGATGAGCAATTCATTTGCGTTCGGCGGCAGCAATGCGAGCCTGATTCTTGGACGATGACGCGCACGATGATCCAGTTATCCACCACGTCGATCGAAACGATCTTGCCGCATCGCGGGACGATGTTGCTGCTCGATTCGGTGAGCGCGTTCAACGACGAAACCTTGACGGCTCACGCCACGGTCCGCAGCGATGCATGGTATGCCGATGCAGCAGGCGCGATGCCCGCATGGATCGGCGTCGAGCTGATGGCGCAGGCGATCGCCGCGCACGTCGCGCTGCTTGCCATGCGCGATGGTGGCAAGGCGCGTCCAGGGGTGCTGCTCGGCTCGCGCAGCTATCAGGCGCAAAAGACCTCCTTCCCACGCGATGCCCGATTGAGCATCGAAGTGAAGGAACTGCTGCGCAGCGAAGGAGGCCACGGCGCCTATGAATGCAGCATCGTCCATGACGACGCGTGCTGTGCGCAGGCCGTCGTCAAGGTATTTCAGCCGACCGATTTCAAGTTATTCATCGAAGGGAGTGTTGAATCATGAGCCGGCGTGTTCTTGTCACTGGCGCGAGCCGCGGCATCGGTTTCGAGGTCTGCAGGCAACTCGCCGCGCTCGGCTACGTCGTGGTGCTC
>NZ_JBAUSA010001300.1:0-3459 GCF_049581465.1 Caballeronia sp.
TGAACTCAGGTTGGGGCTAAGATTGCCCGTTCGACCACGGGCCAGTTAGCTCCCGATAAGTCACCTGTCCGGTGAGATCGCTCGAAACATTCCCGTCGAAAGGTTGGAACAACTCGGCACCTCGCCGTGGGCATTAGGTGTCCAGAGGTGGAAACGAACTGTGCCGCTTTCCGCCTGGATCGGTCGATTGATTGAAGTTGCTACTGAGAAAAGCGGAATCAACCCGAGGGACAACCGCCCTCGCATATATATTGTCCGAGGCGACGCGGCGGCTGACGCTAGCGTTGCTTCACGATTCGTCAGGCGCTGCCTGGATTCGCAGGCACTTCCACATCAGTGAGACGAGTCGTAAATGCCATGAACGGCCGTTATCGGTACGGCCGGATGTCCCTTTGGGGTCGACCAGAGTCATTCGCTCAGCCCGAACGCCTCGATTGACATAAAACCTGTTGTCATTCGGATAACTACACAAGGGCAGTATGGAATGTTCCGTGGTGCGGCCTGTGCGGGCGAACTGCTACTAGGTGACGTGTTCGGAGGACTGGTGGGTAAGCCTTGTTGCGGCGATAGTGACCGTAATCACGACAACGTCGCCAAGTAGCGTCGGGGCAGGGCGGCTTCAGGGGGCCTAGTTGACTGGCGCTATCGCCAGCTTCGGTCACTGACATTGCCTTGAGGATGAACCAGTTAAGTCCCCACAGCGGACAACTAGCTTCCATGATCCTGAGGCGTTAGAAAGTCGGGGAGCGTCCGGATATAGCGCGGTCCTGAGCACGAATCCGCCCAGCACCACATTGTTACGCATGGGGAATAAGGTGTCGGAGCGCCACGTTTATGACTATGTCGACGCCTGCGTTCGCGATGAACCGCGCCACGCGTCCGCCACGCACCGGCATTCGGCATCTTCGGCAATAGCGCGGTTAATGCCTCGCTGGATATCCCTCCGCGGGATTTCCTGCGAGCTTCCCCAGGAGGAATGACCATGAAGCGGTTTTGGATGGTTCTTGCGTGTCTCGTTTGCCTCGGAATGGCCGCAGTTCCAGGATCCGCGGCCGCGGGCGGTGATATGAATCAAGGCGGCAACGGCGCGTCTAGCAGTTCAACCACCACCAATTCCTCAGGCGGCGGTTACTGAACGACGCACGCCGAACAATTAGCATCATGGTGTCAACGATCAACGAGCCGTCCTTCGTGCTGGCCGAGGGCGTGGCGAGCGCCGAGGAGATCGAAACGGGCATGAAGCTCGGCGCGATTCATCCGATCGGCACCGCTCACGCTCGCGGACCCGATCGGCTCGACGTCTGGCGTGTGGTGAATGGAGGTGCTCGGAAAAGGATCTCGGGCACGTGGGAACTACTTTTCGAGCGCGGGGTGATCGTCGCGGGAGGCCCCATATGTGATCAACGCGGTCATCCTCGAAGCGCCGTTTCGTTGTCCATATTGCCGCACGAGATGCGGAGGTTCGTTCTCGATATCGTATCTAAGGCCAATGCGTAGGGAAGGGCGGATAGCAATCACTCGCCGAAGCGTCGCCAGGGCTGTTGAGTGACGGGATCGCGCGCTATATCGATCTTCAGTTGGCCTAGTGTTAACCCGATGCCGGGCGACGGCTCGCAACCTCAAAAACGCGAATTGACAGATTTATACGCGCAATGTTGACAGTTTTATCTCGGTACACGGCAGCGGAATCTGTCAGTCCGTCGCTGAGCGATTCTACTCGTTGGTAAAATAAGTAGTACTCGATATATCGATATTGTTCGTTCCGCGCTTTTTACTGCGACAGAACGGCCAAGTCGCAGGGCGTATTGAAGAGTCTTAGGTGCGACCCGGACATGGGCATGGAAACAATTTTGTCCTGCAGTACCACAGGACACGTGTGGATGATGACCGTGACCGACGAGCGAGCACTTGAACTCGTATCGCGTCAGGGCTCCGGACAACGAAACAATACGGGCCCAATGCACCCACTACGATTCCTGGGCTGTTGAATTTTCATTCATTCGGGTCGAGCGCGCGGATATGCAACGATCAACGAAGTGTTTGCTCCAGGCGTGACCGCAATGTCGGCGCCTGTGCGGGGCCTGGTCATCCAGCGCCGGGTGTGGTAAGCATCGCGGGCCCGCTTCCCCAACTCGACGAAACGCGCATGGGGGGCCTCGGCTCCGCGCTCTTAGCCGCAGCAACCGAGCTTGCCGCCACACATTACGCGTCGCCGTTGTTCAATCGCAGGTAAGCGAATAGTGGTTGCAAACAACCCGGGGTTGTTTGCAACCTCACAGTCCCCGACATCTCGAACGCAACCAATCACTCGGTCAGGCGTTTCCTAAGTGCCTGTGCGGTGGGTTTCCTAAAGGTTTCAAGAACCGTAGCGGCCTCGAAGGTTTTTGTGGCTGAACGCGAGCTCTTCATGAGTGCCTCGATACGTTCAGCCGTGTCTGTAGAAGGGGCAGGGGTGTACACCATGATCCGCGTACCCGGAGCGTCGGGGACTTCGAGCGACAATGCATCGAGCTCCAGTACGCCTGCTACAGGATGTTCGATAACCTTGCGCCAGTCGCTGCGTTTAAGCACGTCGTGCTCAGCCCACCATTTGCAAAAGTCCGAGTCGGTGTCGTTCAATTCTTCTACCAGATCACGCAGGAACACTTCGCCCGATGGCCTAAGAATGTAGTCCCCACGAAACTGCGCCAGCACGCACTTCGCATAAGCATCCCATCCTTGAAACAGCTTGCGCGCCCCATCACCATGAAACGTGAACCACAGCAGGTTGCAGCGTCCTGCGGGGAGCTTTCGAAAATCTGTAAAGACTTTCGTCGCAGCTTCGTTCCATGTGACGTAATTCCAGTTCCCGTCCACGACATAAGCCGGCATGTTGCCTAACTGGTCGAGCATGCGGCGTACCGTATCAGTGACATTCTGCGCGATTGGGTACGGGCCAGGCGGCGTGTAATGGTTAGCCAGCTCGAACAAATGGGTACGTTCATGCGGCGATAGCTTCAACGCATTGGCAACGCTTTCGACGGTTCTAAAGGAGACGTTCACCTCGCGGCCTTGTTCAAGCCACGCGTACCACGTGACACTGATACCCGCTTTTTCTGCTACTTCTTCACGGCGAAGTCCTGGGGTCTTTCGTCGCGGTCCGGATGGAAAATCAATATCCTGTGGACGTAGCCTTGCGCGCCGGGTTCTCAGAAAGTCAGCCAGCTCGTCCAATCGTTGCTGCTTTTCCATCGCAATCGTCTCCTGAATCTATTCCTGTTACTGCCATTACTAGTAATAGCAGTTGCTAGTTTAGCGAACCGAACCATGTCACTCTCAGTCCGTCGTCGCGTCAGATCGATTTTTGTTTTCAAGGCCTACCTATTATAGGCGGCTTGAACAAGGATGATTTTGCGGCGGAAAAAACTTGCGGCGGTGCAAAGAGGCATCGAACCATCACGCCGATGGATAAGAACACTT
>NZ_JBAUSA010001301.1:0-3334 GCF_049581465.1 Caballeronia sp.
CTGGTGTGTAGTCGAGCGCCCACGGGTTGCGGGTCGGCCCGAAAAGTTCGGGCTCGGTGTAGGGCATCTGGCCGACTTCGGGTGTATTGGTTTTGCCAAAGATATTCAACCCGGCGAGCTTTGACCGGGCGATCAGTGGTGAGTCTTCTTTCGGGGTGAAGTGCTGGAAATGGCGGCATCCCAACGACATCGCCAAGCCAGCAACCGGCGCGCCGATGTCCTTGATCAGGTAGGGCACGCCTGCGAGCGGGCCCGATCCCAGCGCGCGGCCGTGGTCCAGCGTTGCGCGATTTCGCGCAGCCTGATAGTCCTTCAGGACGATGGCGTTGAGCGCCCGATCGGCGGATTCTGCGCGGGCGATTGCTGTATCGATAAGTTCTCGCGCGCTCGTCGTGCCCTTGCGTATGAGTTCGGCGAGGCCGATTGCGTCGTAGTCGGGGTAGTCGGATTGCACGAGGCCTCTTTGGTTTTGACGCAGCGTGGTCCGGTGAGGACGGGGGCTCTATCCTCGCCCAACACGCCCCGCCAGCAGAACCCCTACCGCCCCGCGTGCTACCCGCGCTCGCCGAGGAACGTCAGCGTGCGGCCATGCGCGAGCGCCGACGCCGGCTGGTTATACGACGCGCGATCCGTACAGTTGAAGCCGTGATCCGCGTTCGGATACACAAACACTTCGGCGTCCTTGCCCGCGAATTTTTGCTTCACATCCGCGACAGCCGAGGCCGGAATATGTGCGTCGAGCTCTCCGTAATGGAACAGCATCGGGACATCGATGTTGTCAGCCACGTCGAGCTGGTTCTGGATGCCGCCGCCATAGTAAGCCACGCCAAGATCGAACGCGCCTTGAGCCGCTGCAAGGTAAGTCAGCCGGCCGCCAAGACAGAAGCCAATGCCCGCGACCTTGCCGGTCACTTCAGGCAACGCGCGCAACGCTGCCGCCGCGGCCTTCACATCCGATGCCGCCAGCCCGACGTCCAGCTTGCCGTGCAATTCAAGAGCCTTCTGATAGTCAGCGCCTGCGTAAGTCAACTCGACGCGCGGCTGGACGCGCCAGAAAATATCAGGGGCGATCGCCACATAGCCATCGGCGGCGTATTGGTCGGCCACCGCCCGAATGTGCGAATTAACGCCAAAGATCTCCTGGATGATGACGACGCCTGGACCCTTGCCGCTCTTTGGCAGCGCTAGATAGCCCTGAAACGGGCCGTCGTTCGTGGGAATGTCGATCCACCGGGATGTCACGGTCATGTTAAAGCTCCTGTTGCGGGCGCCAGAGCGCCGAGGGGGTAATCAGTGGAGGGCAAAAATTCGCAGCACAGTTTGCCATCAATCGATTGCCATCGCTTACGGGTTTTGGAGTGTCAACTCGCGCCGCTCGTCATCCGTTCATATTGAAGTCGTACGTGACACGTCATTATTAGACTCATTATTCGACTCGTGCAGCGCAAACGATTAATCGTAAGTTGGATTGGGATCGATTAAGGCGAGGAAGTCGGCACTAGGGGAAACACGCGGGTTTGAAATTGTGCTGACACGCTCAAGAACCGCATGAACAGGGTTGTTCCGCACCGCAGCAGCACACTTTCAGATGCTTCTCAACGTATCTCTTATCAGTAGTCACACCACTAGCTTAAAAAACTTCCACAAATTAATTTGACAACCCTACACTTGCGCGCAAGTACGGATGGTAGCTGTCAAAAACGGCTGACTGAAGGACTTGTCAAGTGCATCACGATGCATCCGGCGTAGTCGTCTACGGGGCTGAAGCACCGTGATGAGAGACGGGGCACAGGGCGACAACGTTGTTTTTGGGACCGAAACTGGAGACTTACATGAATAGCAAGCTTCACAAATTGTTGCCGATTAGCGCTGCAGCGCTCGTTTTCGCCTCCATGGCAGCAACTGCTTCAGCCGACACGGTCGTCAAGATCGGTCACGTGGCACCTTTGACGGGCGGTATCGCTCACTTGGGCAAAGACAATGAAGACGGCGCACGTCTGGCCGTAGAAGAAATCAATGCCAAGGGACTGACGATCGGCGGCCAGAAGGTCACGCTGGAACTCGATCCGCAAGACGATGCAGGCGACCCGCGTACGGCAACTCAAGTGGCGCAAAAGCTGGTGGACGACAAGGTTGTCGCAGTGGTCGGTCACCTGAACTCGGGCACGACGATCCCGGCATCGAAGATCTATAGCGATGCAGGCATTGTCCAGATCTCGCCGTCGGCCACGAACCCGACGTACACGCAGCAAGGCTTCAAGACCACGTATCGCGTAGTGGCAACCGACGCGCAGCAAGGCCCGGCGCTCGCTAACTACGCTGCGAAAGACATGAAGCTGAAGAGCGTTGCTATCGTCGACGACTCAACGGCTTACGGCCAGGGCCTCGCCAACGAATTCGAAAAGACCGCGAAGTCGCTTGGCCTGAACGTGATGTCGCATGACGCGACCAACGACAAGGCTGTCGACTTCCGCGCAATCTTGACGAAGATCAAGGGTGAAAATCCTGACGCCGTGATGTTCGGCGGTATGGACGCAACCGGCGGCCCGTTCGCCAAGCAAGCCAAGCAACTTGGCCTGCGTGCCAAGGTCTTGGCAGGCGACGGCGTATGTACCGAAAAGCTGGCCGACCTGGCTGGCGATGCAGCCGACAACGTGGTCTGCTCGGAAGCCGGCATGGCGCTCGAGAAGATGGCGGGCGGCCCAGCATTCGCTGCCAAGTTCCAAAAGCGTTTCGGCCAGCCGATCCAGATCTACGCACCGTTCACGTATGACGCTGTGTACATCATCGTTGACGCTATGAAGCGCTCCAATTCCACCGATCCGGCGAAGATCCTGGCAGCCATGCCGGATACGGATTACAAGGGTGTGATCGGCGAAACGACCTTCGATTCGAAGGGCGACCTGAAGCACGGCGTGATCTCGCTGTATGACTACAAGGCTGGCAAGAAGACGTTGCTGGACGTGGTCAAGATGTAAATTCACGTAGGCGGCCTTCTTACGAAGAAAAGCCTTGTATGAATACAAAAACGCGCTGGCTTCGGCCAGCGCGTTTTTTCGTTGGTGCAGATCTACAACGCTACAGCTTGAGTTGCTTCATGATGCGCGGCCCGACCAGCGCGATCAACGCGGCGCACGCCGCCACCACGGAGAGTCCTGTCGGCAGTGTGCTCATCTGCGCCACGCCGCCGATGAGAACCGGCCCGAACAACAAGCCGAAGTACGCAAGCCCGGCCACGTGAGCCAGTCCCTCTGCCGCACTCACGCCCTCCACGCGCGCCGCCGCCGCGAACAGCACGGGCATCATGTTCGCCAACCCGAGACCCATCAGCGTG
>NZ_JBAUSA010001302.1:0-4212 GCF_049581465.1 Caballeronia sp.
CTCCGATGCCTCGTCCTGCGCCTGTCACGATGGCGATTTTGCCCGAGAGCCGATCCACCATGGCGATCACCAATCGACAATAGTGCCATCGTCAAGGACGGCGGCGCGCGTTGCCAGGATTTCGGGCTTGTAAGGATGACGTGCACAGGCCGCCTCGTTGACCGTGACGCCGAGTCCGGGCGCGTCAGGAACGCGCCAGAACCCGTCGATCAGCTCGATTGGACCCTCGACCACCTCGAAGTACCAGGGTACAGCCCCAACCATTTCCTCTTGAATTACGTGGTTGGGCGTCGAAACCGCGAAGTGTAGAGCGGCCACGCCCGCGATCGGCCCCAACGGATTGTGCGGGGCGACGCCGACCGAAAAGGCCTCGGCCATGGCGGCGATTTTCTTGGCTTCCAGGAGACCGCCGCAATGGCAGATGTCCGGCTGCACGATGCCGACGACGCGCGCGGCGAGCAGATCGGCGAATTCGGTGCGCTCGACCAACCGCTCGCCGGTCGCCAGCGGCACTTTCGAATAAGCCGCGACGGCTTTTAGGCCTTCCATTTCTCCCGGCGGCAAAGGCTCCTCGACGAACATCGGCCGACCCGGCGCGAGCGCGTCGATGTAGGCTAGCGCCGCGGCCGCGCTTGCGGGCCGCCCATGGAAATCCACCATGACCTCGATTTCGGGCCCGACGGCGCGGCGTAACGCTTCCATCATCCGGCCGACTTTTTCGACCTCTGGAAGAGGTGCGTGGTAGTGCGTGTAGGGGATGAACACAGCCTTGAAAGCGCGATAGCCCCGCGCCAGCACTTCATTTGCGCGCGCCACCAGTGGTTCTGCGTCAGTTGTCTCGTAAACCGCCCTCATATCGCCGAGGCCGAGATGCGTGTAGACGCGCACTTTGTCGCGGACCTTACCGCCGAGCAGTCGCCACACTGGTACGCCAAGCACTTTGCCTAGGATGTCCCACAAGGCCATCTCGATGCCCGAGACGGCGCTCATGCCGATCACGCCGAGGCGCCAGAAACTGTGCTTCTTCAACACGCGCACGGCCTGTTCGATGTCGCGGGGGTCGCGGCCCAACAACAGCGGCGCAAGATCTTCGATGGCGCCGACGACCGCTCGGGTCTTCCACTCCAGTGTAGCCTCGCCCCATCCCACGAGGTCGGGACTGTCGGTCTCGACGCGGACGAAGACCCAGTTGCGCATCTCGGCGTTTACGACACGAGTCGATATGCCGGTGATCTTCAACGAGTCTCCTCCTCGGCTTGCGCGGTGGCCCGTGCTCAACGGCGTAAACATGCCGTCAGGATGGGCAGCCGTCAAGAAAAAATACGACTGATTGACAAATAAATACGATTAATCGATATCAAACGTCGATGGCGCTTGTGAGCCCCGCCGCGGAGTCTATTGCGCTATGCCACACGAGAAACTGGGGACGGGCGTTGTGAAAATAAACGACGAGCCGGCAATATCCGCACGCGACCGGGCCACGTCGGTTAGACCCGGCGCAGGGCGGAGCAAGGTTCGAGAGGCGCTAGTGTCAGCGCTGGTCGAGGCGATCGTTTCCGGCGAGATGCCGGAGAACGCGACGCTGCCGAATGAGACCGAACTGATGACACGCTACAAAGTGAGCCGAACGGCCTTGCGAGAGGCGATGCAATTCCTCAGCGCTCAGGGAATGGTGCGCGCGCGCACGCGCGCCGGCACGGTCGTGCTGCCCGGCGAGGAGTGGAACTTCCTGGATCCGATGGTGCTCGATGCCGCGCTTCGGCACCGGGCGAACACCAGCTTCTACGAGGCGCTCTTAGAAGCTCGGGCTCTTCTCGAACCGGAAGCAGCGAGCCTCGCTGCGGCGCGCGCGACCGCCCGCCAGGTCGCGCTTATTGAGGAGGCATTTTTGGCGATGGTCGAGTCCAACTCGCGCGACGACGAGGCCTGGAGCCGCGCCGATCTCGCCTTCCACACCGCCATCATCGAAGCGAGCGGCAACTGGATATACCGCCACTTCGCCTCGGTGATCCGCGCGGCGCTCCTGGTCACTTTCCGATTGACTCATAGACACACGACCTCACATGGCGATGTCGTCGCCATGCATCGGGACGTGCTAGAGGCCATAAGATTGCGCAAGCCGGAAAAGGCCTCTGCGGCCATGGATGTTCTCATAAAGCTTGCCCGTAAGGAACTCGCGGTCGTACTGGAACATGCGGCGTCGGATCGTCCTCTACCGATGTTGCGGGGCTTAGAGAGCGCTCTTCCGCGCCGCCGGCACGTTCGGTAGTTTAGGCGACGGAAAGCCCGCCAGCGGGGCGGTGACGGCGGGAATGGATACGATATCGCTCGCGGATGGCGTCGCGGAGGTCGTGATCGTTCCGAGTCTAGGCGCTGGCCTTGCGAGTTATGATCTCGTCTCGCACGGCCGACGCGAGCCCTTGATGCGACCCTGTCGCGACCTCTCGCGCGCAACACCCTTTGATCTCGCGAACATCCTGCTCGTCCCCTGGTCCAACCGGATCTCGGGAGGCGGATTTGCATTCGGCGGGCGCTTCTATCCGATTCAACCGAACCTGGCGGATGAGCCGATGCCGATTCACGGCAATGGCTTTTCCTCGGCGTGGGAGCGGGTCGAGGAGTCGGCCGTCAGCGCATTCCTCACATTCAATTCCGACGGCCCGGGGCCATTCAAGTTCGTAGCCGCGGTTCGCTACTCGCTCGAACAGGGAGCGCTTCGCGTCGCGCTCAAGGTTACCAATCGTGGGCCGGACACGTTGCCGTTCGGCCTCGGCCTGCATCCCTGGTTTCCCCGCACCCCTGGGACCACGTTGCAGGCGCGCGCCGCCGTCGTCACCCTGGAGGACCGGCTCCACCTACCGAACGGCCAAATTGCTGTAGCGTCGCGTGAGAACTGGAATTTCTCAACTCATCGCAGGCTTCCGTATCGCTGGATCAACAACGACTTTTCGCCGTGGAACGGACATGCGGAGATCATCTGGTCGGAGCTTGGTGTGCGGCTGAGCATCGAAGCAGAAGGCGCTCTATCGGCCTACATCCTCTTTTCGCCGGCGTCCGCCGCGGATTTCTTCTGCTTTGAGCCCGTGACCCATCTCGTCGACGCCCACAACCGGCCGGGCGGACCCGAGGCGAACGGGCTGAAGATACTGGACCACGGGGACGACCTCGCGGTTGCCTGCCGTTTCGTCCCGACACATCTTTGAATTCCACGAATGGAGCAGACGCATAATCGGATTTGGGGAGTTGCTTTCATCGCGAATCGGCGGCGCCGTGAGCCGTCGATGACGCCGGCTCCGTTTAGGTGACGAGCGCCCAGGCCCTGCGGTTGATTGTCTAGTGGTTTGCCTGACCATGAACTCCTGGCGATTGAGCGCTTTGGCTTTCCGCCATAGGCCGCGATTTCCTGGCGCATAGGGTGCGTCAATCGTTTTGGACACGACGGCTTCAAAACCGAACTCGCCGGCGTGCGCCAGAATGAGTTCGCCGTCGCCCGTGTCATGACCGTTGTATTGAAGGCGAGGCTTACCGACCACCAAGGGCTCGAGCAGCGTCTTGCGCTCAAGCAGCGACAAGCCCGAGACGTTCCATCCGCCAATGTTCAGTAGATCGAAAGCGTAGTAGACCAAGTGCACCCGGCGCTACCCGTCTGTCGCCTGGGTCTAGGCAAAACTCGGCAGTCCAGATTCGTCGACGCCGCGGAGTTCGCCGTCTATATAGGCGGTGTTCGCGTTCAGGTTCGAGAGCGCCGCGATGATGCTTGGATATTTGGCGGTCCAGTCCAGGCCGGTTCGGGTTAGAATTTGCACGCGGCCGTTATCGATGGGAGAGGAGCATCGCGCTGCGACCGACTTCCCGAAGCCATTCGTCCCTCCTGGGTGGACCCTGACGGTCGTGCGCGCGTGGAGCTGTTTGGCGTATCTCGCAACTAAATCACACCACGCTCCACGCTCGAACGCGCGGATGGGTCGTCGCCTTGAGATTGACGAGGAAATCGGGCAGGCGGCCCTGGACCACGTTGATGATCCCGGTGATCGCATCCCGGGCGACGGCGTCGACGAAAGAATCGGTCCAGCAGAGGTTGTGAGCGGTGGATATGACGTTGTCCATTGCGAAGAGAGCGTTGGCGGGGTCGGGCGGTTCCTGCTCGAAAACGTCGAGGCCAGCCCCGGCGATCCGGTCTTCCCGAAGCGCGGTGATCAGCGCTTCCTCGTC
>NZ_JBAUSA010001303.1:0-6812 GCF_049581465.1 Caballeronia sp.
CTTGTACGACGTGGGCGTGGTGAATCGGGTGACCAAGCCGGGTGCTGCGCTCGATACCGCCATCGCCTGGGCCGACGAACTGGGCGCAATGTCGCCGAAAGCGTTGTCACGGATCAAGTCGCTAATCGCCGATGCCGGCACGCAATCGCTCGCTGAACATTTCGATGCGGAACGCGACGGCTTCGTCGACGCCCTGCATAACGGCGACGCGCTCGAAGGCATCACCGCGTTCCTTGAAAAACGCACGCCGCACTACAAATGACAAGCCCATACGAACTGCCCAAACGCCGGCGCATTTTCCTGATGCGTCATGGCGACGTCACCTATTTCGATGCCACGGGCCGCGCCATCGACCCTGAAAGCGTGCCGCTGAACGAACGCGGCCGCGAGGAAGCCAGCGCGGCGGGACGCGAGTTTGCGGCGCAACACATTCACTTCGACAAGGTGATTGCGAGCGGCCTGCCGCGCACGCTTGAAACCGCGCGGCGCGTGCTGGCGGAAACGGGTCGGAACGTCGAAATCGAGGTCTGGCCGGAATGGGAAGAGATTCGCGGCGGCCGGTTGACCAATCTGCCGGCTGCGGATTTTGAGCGTGCTTTCTTGAGCGTCTTCGATGGAATCGTGCCGGAAAGCACAGCGTTCCTGGGGGGCGAGACAATCGGCGAATTACTCGATCGCGTGCTGCCGCCGCTGCAACGACTGCGCGACGATACATCGTGGGATACCGTCTTGCTGGTGCTGCACGGCGGCGTCAACCGCGCGTTGTTGTCGCACGCGATCACCGGCGGCGGCCGCACGTTTTTCGGCCATCTGTCGCAGACCACGGGCTGCATCAACGCGCTCGATGTCGGCGCGGCGCCGGGCGACTGGGTCATCCGCGCGCTCAACCATTCGCCTCCCTCGCCGCTTCATGCCGGCGTGCGCAACACGACCATGGAGCTGCTGTATGAGCAGTTCGTCCGGTTCAAATCGCAGCTGGAATAACACTTTTGCGAGATGACAGCGTCGTACACGGCGCGGGCTCGCACACCCCCTCAACCCGGAGGAGACGATGGCTTCAAACGAGGCACCCGCGCCGCAGGATTTTTCCGCATTCGAAGGAACCCGCCCCGTCAACGAACGGCAGCAATTCGATACCGCCGCGCTCACCGCATGGCTCGAAACACATGTCGATGGATTCGCCGGACCGTTGAGCATCGAGCAATTCGCGGGCGGTCAGTCAAATCCCACGTTCAAGCTGCTCACGCCCGCGCGCAGTTACGTGATGCGTTCGAAGCCGGGGCCGGTCGCGAAACTGTTGCCATCGGCGCACGCGATCGAGCGGGAATACCGCGTGATGGATGCGCTGGCCGCCACGGACGTGCCCGTCGCCCGGATGCTGGCGTTGTGCGAGGACGAAGGCGTGATCGGACGCGCGTTCTACGTGATGGAGTACATCGCGGGCCGCGTCTTGTGGGATCAGGCGCTACCGGGCATGACGCCCGCAGAACGCGGTGCAATCTACGACGAGATGAACCGCGTGATTGCCGCGCTTCATTGCGTGGACGTGGCAAAGGCCGGGCTGGACACCTACGGCAAGCCGGGAAATTACTTCGAGCGCCAGATCGGCCGATGGAGCAAACAATATCTCGCGTCCGAAACCGAGCCGATCGACGCGATGAACAAGCTGATCGAATGGCTACCCAAGCACATTCCACGGAGCGAGGAAGGCGCCCCGGCGGAGCGGGTGTCGATTGTTCACGGCGATTTTCGGCTCGACAACCTGATCTTCCATCCGACCGAGCCGCGCGTGCTAGCGGTACTCGATTGGGAGCTGTCCACGCTGGGCGATCCGCTCGCCGATTTCGCCTATCACTGCATGGCGTGGCACGTCGATCCAACGCAGTTTCGGGGGATCGGCGGGCTCGACTGGGCCGCGCTCGGCATCGCTGACGAAGACGCCTATGTCGCGACTTATCTTGCGCGCACCGGCCTCGCGATCCAGGGCGACTGGAATTTCTATCTCGCCTACAACATGTTCCGTATCGCGGCCATCTTGCAGGGAATCATGAAGCGCGTGAGCGAAGGCACGGCGTCGAGCGCCCAAGCTGTGGACGCAGGCAGCCGCGCCAAACCGATGGCCGAACTGGCCTGGGCCTATGCACAAAAGGTCAACTAGAAAGGGAGACGACATGAATTTCGACTACACCCCGAAGGTCCAGGAATTGCGCCAGAAGCTGACCGCTTTCTTCGACGAACACATCTATCCGAACGAGCGCGCCATCACCGAGGAAGTCGCCGCTAACCGCGCGAAAGGCAACGCATGGATTCCGACTGAGCTCATCGAAACCTTGAAGGAAAAGGCTCGGGCGGCTGGCCTGTGGAACCTGTTCCTGCCGGCGTCGGATCGCGGCGCCGGGCTCAGCAACCTGGAATACGCGCCCCTTTGCGAGATCATGGGCCGCGTGACGTGGGCACCCGAAGTGTTTAATTGCGGTGCGCCCGACACGGGCAACATGGAGACGATCGAACGATACGGCAGCGAAGAGCAGAAGCGGCAATGGCTCGAACCGCTGCTTCAGGGTGAGATCCGTTCCGCGTTCCTGATGACCGAGCCGGACGTGGCTTCATCGGACGCGACGAACATTCAGTGCAGCATCGTCCGTGACGGCGACCGCTACGTGGTCAATGGCCACAAGTGGTGGTCCTCGGGTGCAGGCGATCCGCGCTGCAAGGTCTATATCGTGATGGGCAAAACCGATCCGGACGCACCGAAGCATCAGCAACAATCAATGATCCTCGTTCCCGCCGATGCCAGCGGCATCACCGTGCATAGACCGCTATCGGTGTTCGGTTACGACGACGCGCCGCACGGCCATATGGATATCACGCTCAAGGATGTCCGAGTGCCTGCTGGCAACATGCTGCTCGGCGAAGGGCGCGGCTTCGAAATCGCGCAAGGGCGCCTTGGACCGGGACGCATCCATCACTGCATGCGGCTGATCGGACTGGCTGAACGCGCGCTCGAGTTAATGTCGAAACGAACGCTGCAGCGCATGGCTTTCGGCAAGCCGATCGCGGCGCATGGCGTGACGCAGGAACGTATCGCCGAGGCGCGGATCATGATCGAACAAGCGCGGCTTCTGACGTTGAAAGCCGCTTATATGATGGATACGGTTGGCAACAAGGGCGCGCGCGGCGAGATCGCGATGATCAAGGTCGTCGCACCGAATATCGCTTGCCAGGTGATTGATTGGGCGATTCAGGCGCACGGCGCCGGCGGTGTATCGGACGATTTCCCGCTGGCGTATGCGTATGCTCACGCACGGTCGTTACGTCTTGCCGATGGCCCCGATGAGGTTCATCGGAACGCTATAGCGAAGCTCGAGTTGTCGCGATACGCGTGATGGCTTTTCGGGCCCTGTGTCCGCTCTGCGTCTTGCGGCGATCTATGGTCTAATTTTCTCCAGCGACTTTTTGGCGTTTTCGCGTTAGGCAGGCTGCTTGTGTGCCTTCCCGAAAACGCCTATTCCATTGAATTGCGCGGAGCGAAAATGATCGACGTCTACAGCTGGGCCACGCCGAACGGCCACAAGATTCATATCTTGCTCGAAGAACTCGGCCTCGAGTACAAAGCCATTCCCATCGATATCGGCAATGGCGATCAGTTCACGCCCGAGTTCCTGGCTATCAGTCCCAATAACAAGATCCCCGCTATCGTCGATAGCGATGGGCCTGACGGCAAGCCTTTAGCCTTGTTCGAATCCGGGGCAATCCTGTTTTATCTCGCGGAGAAGACCGGAAAGTTTTTGCCTGCGGATCCCGTCGGGCGATATACCACCATGGAATGGCTCATGTTTCAAATGGGCGGGGTCGGGCCGATGCTCGGCCAAGCACATCATTTTCGGATCTATGCGCCCGAGCAGATCGAGTATGCGGTGAATCGGTACTCGAACGAAGCGCGGCGGTTGTATAACGTGATGGATAAGCGCTTGGCCGTAACCCAGTTTCTCGCGGGCAATGAGTATTCGATCGCTGACATCGCCACTTTTCCTTGGACCCGGTCGTGGAAGAATCAAGGGATCGAGCTCGATGAGTTCCCTAACGTCAAGCGGTGGTTCGATGTGATTTCTTCGCGGCCAGCCGTGATTCGGGGTGTGGAAGTGCTCACTTCCTTACGCAAGGAACACACCAGCGATAAATCACGTGAAGTACTCTTCGGCGCGCTGCAGTACGCTAAACATTAGGCCTGCTCAGTTTGTGAAGCTTGGCTGGCGGCAATGAAGTGTTGTCGATTCATTGCCGCGTTCGACCCAATTTTAAAAGTAGTGGCGGGTGATGAACTCCGCCACGCATGCCGGCTTCTGCGCGCCTTGTTGCTCAATCGTTACTCGCCAGATTACCTGTACGGCGCCCGCATCGACATCCGTTACCGTCTCCGGCAAGAACCTCGCTCTCAGCTTTGAACCTGCCCGCACCGGCGATATCAACCTGATCTTGTTTGCGCCGTAGTTCACGCCCATCTTTTGCTCGACCTGAACGCATTCTCCCAACCACATGGGTATCAGCGACAGCGTCAAGAAACCATGCGCAATCGGTCCACCAAAAGGCGATTCCTTTTGCGCACGTTCCACATCGACGTGAATCCACTGGTGATCGTCCGTAGCATCCGCGAATTTGTTAATGCGCGACTGGTCGATCTCCAACCAGTCGCTTACATATTCCGCTTTGCCCTCGGCCGCTTTTAGGTCATCGGCGCTTGCCAGTCTCATCGCGGTTTTCCCGGCTCGCGAAGACCAAATATCGCCGATGAATCCACGGTCAATACCAGATCGCCATGCTGGTTATGGGCCTCCCAACGCGTCGAGACAAGCCCACGATCCGGCTTGCTCGCCGATATCCGTTTGCTCAATACGCTTACGCTTAGGCGCACGGTGTCGTTCACCCGGACCGGCTTGATCCAGCGAATGTTGTCGAGGCCCGGCGATCCCATCGATGTGGAACCGGACAACCTATCCCGCACCAGAATGCCCATCATCGCGGAACAGGTGTGCCAGCCGCTCGCAACGAGTTCGCCAAACGGCGATGCCACGCCGCCTTCCTCGCTCATGTGAAACGGTTGGGGATCGAAGCGACTGGCAAATTCAATGATCTCTTCGCGCAGGAAGGTATGGCCGCTCAGTTGCACGGTCGATCCAACTTCGAAATCTTCGTAAGCGAACGTCATTGCGTTCTCCGTGTTCGTTGCGTTGTGTTGCGTTGCATTGCATTGCGTTGCGCCAAGCGGCTTAAACTTCCGTGTCGGCGAATCCTGGCAATGACGCAAACCGCGCTAAATGATGATCGACGTCGCCTAATGTGGTCTCGATGATCGACAAGCGCTTGAACCAGTGCGCCGCCGCCACTTCGTTGGTCACGCCCATTCCGCCATGCAACTGGATAGCCTGCTGGCCGACAAACCGGGCCGCCTGACCCACCCGAACCTTCGCCGCCGATACCGCGCGACGCCGCGCATCGGCATCGTCGCTCGCCAGGCCCGCCGCCGCGAGATACGTAATCGAACGCGCCTGCTCCGCATGGATCAGCATCTCGACCATGCGATGCTGCAGCGCCTGGAAGCGTGCGATCGGCGTGCCGAACTGCTTGCGCTCTTTCGTGTATTCGACCGTCGCGTGGTTCAACGCATCAAGCGCGCCGACCGCTTCCGCGCACAGCAAGAACGTGGCGTAATCGGCGATTCGCTCCAGGGTTGCCGCGCCAGTGTTGGCATCGCCGAGACGCACGGCGGCCGTTGCGTTGAACACGAGCGTCGCGGCGCGCTGGCCGTCGATCGTGCGGTACTCCGTCACGTCGGCATTCGCTGCCTCGCGGGCAACGACAAACAACGCGATCTCGCCATCCAGACGCGCCGGCACGATCCAGTAGTCGGCTTGCGCGCCATGCTGCACGAGCGACTTCGTGCCGCTCAAGGTGAAACCAGTGCCCTGCTGTTGCGCGGTGGTTTCAACCATGAACAAGTCGTAGCGTGCGCGCGGCTCGTGGAACGCTACCGCGAGCGTGATCTCGCCGGCTGCCGCGCGCTCCAGGAGGCGGTTGTTCTTCTCATCGCCCGCCAGTCGCAACGCTTCGATACCCACCGCCGTCGCCCAATACGGTTCGACCACCAGCGCGCGCCCGAGCTCTTGCATCACGACGAGCATATCGACCGGACCGCCGTCGAAACCGCCCTGCGCTTCTGGCGCTGGCAAAGCCGTCAAGCCGAGTTCGGCGAATGCGGCCCAATGTTTTGCATCGACACCTTCTTTCGACGCCACGATCTTCTGCCGTGCATCGAAAGCGTATTCGTTGTCGAGGTACCGGCGCAATGCGTCCCGGAACTGCTGCTGTTCATCCGTGAAATTGAAGTCCATACCTGCTCCTCACAGTCCCAGAATCATCTGCGCGATGATGTTTTTTTGGATTTCGTTCGAGCCGCCGTAAATCGACGTCTTGCGGAAATTGAAGTAGTACGCGGCAAGCGGCGCGGCACCGTCGTCGCCGGCCAGGCTGTGTTCGCGTTCGCCTTCCAGATACGCGGGATCGAACGCAGCGGCTTGCGGTCCGACCGCTTCGAACATGAGCTCGGTCAGCGCTTGCTGGACTTCGGTGCCCTTGATCTTCAGCATCGATGCCTCCGGTCCCGGCCCGCGACCGTCGCCCTCGCTCGCGACCACGCGCTGCACCGTGACTTCCAGCGCCATCATTTCGATTTCCAGCGCGGCGATTTTGGCCGCGAACAGGGGGTCCTGAATCAGCGGACGCCCACCCTTCTGCTGGTCCGTCGCGAGCCGTTT
>NZ_JBAUSA010001304.1:0-2621 GCF_049581465.1 Caballeronia sp.
GAATTGGCGGTTTAAAACGCGTTTCTTTGCTTCGTTTCTTTGCGCGTTTGCAAAGAAATGAAGTTCCGCCCCGAACAGGGGCTAACAGAAATAAGCAAGAAAATCCGACTTAAGCAGAACGACCACGTGAGCAGGAGGACTCAATCCTAGCCCCACACTCGCCGCGAGCAGCACCCCCTCCACACTCGCCGCGAGCAGCACCCCTTCCACATTCCGCCATCAGCGCCCGATTTCCTCCGCAGCCTCATCGGTCTTATTCAAGCCCGCGCCGCGCCCCCCGCCGATCCGGCGCCATCTCCGTGCGACCGACGTCGCCTCAAAACACAATTTGACGCTAAAGCGCGCCCGATTAAAAAAATGCGCTGTCGACACAGCGCGCCAAAATCTCGTTAGCTTGAAGTCAGGGTAGTGCGACTCTCGTTCTATCAGTGCTTTTCCGTCCGGCAGATGCACGAAGCAGCAATGCTGGAACCAGCGGAGGTCGCGGTGCGTGTTGCCAGACCAGTGCCGGCCGATTGCCTGATAAGCGCCCAGTTCGACAATCTGCTGCCCCTCGTCGGCTAACGTATTGAGCGCGGAGGAGACGAACGCTTCGTCGCCATGATGCTGCAAACGGGCAATTTCGTGAACGTATCGTTCGCAATGTGCGCGTGCTCGCTGCACCAGGGTCATCAAGAACGTCGGTGTACTAATCAGAAATTCTCCTCCGTACCAACGCGGATTAAGCAGATGTCGTCCCGCCACTATCTCAAGATCCTTGATGACATTGGCGCTCCCATAGGCCGGAAAAACCTGGTCGGAGATGTCGAAAGCGCCTACGCCGGCGTCGGCGCATAGTCGAAGCATGCCTTCATCGAGCGACTTGATGGCGACCATGTCTGCGTCGAGCAGCAGCAGCAAGGCGCCCGAGCCAAGCATGCGCGCCACTTGCTCAAGCAGGTCCAGCTTGAAATGTGCTCCATAGAACTCCGTGCTTTTCGGAACATTGACGCTGGCGACGAGTTCATGAACGACTGGCCGCCGATCCTCCGCCGTGGACCCAAAGCACGAAGCGGCGAGCGCGGGGGCGTTCGTGAAGATATTGAGCCGCGGCATGCCCGCCTGAAGCAAACTCTTGTTGAGGCAAAACGCCTGGCGAGCGTAGGAACGCGGATCCCTGCTCGTACTATTGGGGCTAGCGGCTGCATCAATATCGATATACACCAACGTACAAGGAAAAATTTCCATTGATTTGTCGTCCACAATTTGAAGCACGAATTTGTTTCTTATTTGAATCGGTGGATTAGAAAAGGACCGTTCCTGGAGCATCGTGGAAGATACAAAAGCGATGCATCCGCCAAAATGCCGCACATGGGCGACACGACTAAAGAATAATTGTGCGGCGCACTCTAGCGCTCGAAGGTGGGCGTCTTGCGTCGCGCGTCCACAGGCTGCTAGCCCTCACGCAGTTCCCGAAACGCGGGTAAGCTAGTTATCGCTTGCATACTCGAGGCGCATGCGCGTCACAAGGAGGTTTCATGATGAATCGCGACAATCCCGTATGGCTGATCACAGGCTGTTCAACTGGCTTTGGGCGAGAACTCTCAAGACTGGTGCTTGAGCGAGGCTGGCGCGCGGTCATTACCGCAAGGGATCCGTCAACGCTTGCCGACCTGGCGGAAGGACACGGGGACCGCGTGCTCGCATTGCAGCTTGACGTAACGGACCGTAAGCAAATAGCCGACGTCGTTGCAAAATCAAAAGCCCATTTCGGCCGTATCGATGCACTTGTGAACAACGCCGGATATGGTTATCTGGCTGCAATAGAAGAGGGCGAGGACGACGCTGTTCGCGCGATGTTCGAAACCAACGTATTTGGTTTGGTCGACATGACGAAGGCCGTCTTGCCGCTGATGCGCGCCCAAAAAAGCGGTTTGATCGTGAACATTTCGTCGATTGGCGGAATCACCAGCTTCGCCGCGACCGGTTACTATCACGGCACGAAATACGCCGTCGAAGGAATTTCGGAATCCCTCGCTACTGAGGTAAAGCCGCTAGGCATAGACGTCCTGCTGGTCGAACCGGGACCCTTTCGCACGAACTGGGCGGGCCCATCGATCAAGCAATCGGCCACGCGCATTGACGCGTATGCGTCCACGGCCGGCGAGCGTCGCAAGCAGACGGCGGCCCGTAGTGGCAACCAAGCCGGCGACCCCGTGCGCGCGGCGCAGGCCATCATCGACGCGTCGCTCTCCGATACACCGCCGTTGCGCTTGTTGCTCGGCAAGACCGCGCTGGAACTCGCACGCAAGAAAGTCGAATCCCTGACGCACGATTTCGACGCGTGGGAAGCAACGACCCTCGGCGCCGATTTCCCCGATACCGCCCGCTAGCAAAAGCCGGCGTGCCGGCCTTCTGGCCGCTCAAGCGCAATATCCCTTGATCTTTTAAGATCGGTAATGCAGCGCACGGTAGGGCCGTCGATCAACGGCGGCTTTTCGAGCATTTAATCCAAAGGAGTGAAGATGGAATATCGTTTGCTAGGCGAGACGGGCTTCAAGGTTCCCGTACTAAGTCTGGGTACGGCCACGTTTGGCGGCAGCAACGAGTTCTTCAAGGCGTGGGGCAGCACGGACGCGGAC